>CALKUG010000063.1 GCA_937996765.1 uncultured Ignavibacteria bacterium | reverse complement strand
TACCTTGAATGGTTTTTTGCTCTGAAAATAAACCTTTGCACGATTAAAAACACCTTCTGCAGAATAGATGTTCTCTAAAACTCTTCTGTATCCTGCATCCAATAAATCTTTGTCCATTAGGTGGGTCATATTGGATCTGTTTTCATCAAAATCCAAATCACTAATTAACCTATTCTCAGATTTTATTCTTTCGTATAACTCTGTTCCTAAAGGAGCTTTTAACAGATTTATGGAGACTAAAACCATTCCACTATCATTTATAAAATCAATTTGATTTTGGAAGGCTGCAGGTGTGTCGCTATCGAGCCCAAGTATAAAACCACCCACAATCATAAATCCATTTGAATGCAATTTGTTTACTGTATCCAAAAGATTTCTTCTGGTGTTTTGCCTTTTTTGCATCATTAGAAGAGCATCGTCTTCAAGAGTTTCGATACCTATGAAGAGTTTTCTAAAACCTGCTTCAAGCATTAATTGCATCAACTCATCGTCATCGGATAAATTGATGGTCACCTGGGTATCGAATCCCGGAGCGTATTTGTTTTTATCTCGCCATTCTATAAGTTTAGGCAGTAAGTCTTTTTTTAGCATTCCTTTATTCCCGATGAGGTTATCATCAGCGAACAAAATCATACCCGGGTTTCCGTGTTCTAAGATAGTCTCCAATTCAGCAATAATCTGCTCAGCAGTCTTAACACGAGGTTTTCTGCCAAATAAAGCTGTAACATCACAAAAATCACAAAAGTACGGGCAGCCCCTGGAGTACTGAACAATGGAATATGCATAATTGTTGAGATCAATCAAATCCCATTTGGGTATAGGTGTTTCGTGAACGTTGGCAAAATCATTGGTAAGGTAAAGTCTTTGGGGCTCGTTATTTTCAAGGTCTTTAAGAAAGAGCGGGAGGGTAATTTCTGCTTCATTAAGAACAAAATGATCTACGCTTTCAAAACGTTTGTATTCATGTGTAAATAACGGACCCCCTGCAACAATGGTAGCTCCAAGACTTTTACACCTTGCTATAATCTCCAAAGTGCTTTTTGCTTGTGTATTCATTGCACTAATAAAAACCATGTCCGCCCATTTAATATGCTCATCAGTTAAAATTTCTACATTTTCATCAATCAGCTTCAAATTCCAATGAGAAGGAAGCATAGCAGCCACAGTAAGTAAACCAAGAGGCGGGAATGAGGTCTTTTTACCTATAACTTTTGTAAGGTGTTTGAACAAATAAAAAGTGTCGGGCATTTCAGGATATACTAATAGAATTCTCATACAATCTCAGGATATAATTATAGGGGTCAAAAATGAGCAAATATTCATCAAACTACTTATTCAATATAAGTAGTTTTGATTAACAATCAATGATTTCCACTCGTTAACAATGTATAATACTCAAAGCGCGAAAGATCGCTGTTCGTTTAAAACGCGGGGTTACACAAAAAATATTATAGTGCGATCAGATGTATAGTTTGATGGCATAAAAATAAAGTAATTTTGAGCCAAAACACAATAGATGCAATTATGCGTATTGCAACTCTAAACCCGTTAAGATGTGCTTAAGTTTAAACTAACTTGCATGTAACAGTTTGAAAGAACCCAATACAAAATTAAAGCTATTATCACCTGAACTAACAATTCTGTTAAAATCAACAGGATACATTACATAATAAACAGATTTAGTATCGTGCACTGCTATTGCAAGTTTATCTCCTCTAAACAGATGAGAATCTATAGAACCATCAATAGCTATTTCTTCTAATCCGCTATCTCCGTTACTAAGTAGAACTACGCGTATTCTCTTAATATCTTGATATTTCACTGTTATCATCGAACTAGAACCATCAGGTTTTTTTTGTACCAAAACAACATTAAACGGTTCACGAGTTTCAATTTTTGCTTTTACGGTAGCAAGTATTACCTGGATTTCTTCGTACTCTTTTGACATTAGCGTTTATTTGAAGTTAAAAAAAAAGTTAGTTCTCTCATAAATAGAGAACTTTTTTTAATTAAACAATATTTAGCTCGAATAAAACAACTTTTTTTTTTAAGTTCCACTTTAAATATTACATTGTACCCATAATAAAATTGAAGGTAATATGAGCCACTACGCTGAGTTACATGAAAGTTTAGCAGAAGAAATAAATATCTCACTCGAACACAATCTCGAATTTAAACTTATACTGCAAGATAAAATTGGTATGGAGGATGAAGAGGCAATATTGGCTCCGAGTTCGCATATCGAATCGGTTGGTGTCTGTCAATTAGAGGCAGGGGATATTGTTGAAGGTGTTTTTGATGCTGAGCAATTTAGAAATGAAAATACTGAAGATACCTATCTATATTTCAAGTTGACTTCTAAACCTATACTACTACTTTCGGGATTAGTTGAAGTACAAACACCCGTTGAAGTAGATGAAAATGACCCCGATAAAACAATTCGCTTTCAAATATATTCATGCGAAAAATTGTTTTATGTAGTGGAAAACGAAACAGAAGATGAAACAGAAAATTAATTAGGCATTATTGGAATTACAAGAGTGAATACAGAGCCTTTTCCGTATTCACTCTTTACTTCAATACTTCCATCAATAAGGTGTGCAAGTTCTTTACTTAAAATAAGCCCTAAACCGGTTCCTGTTTCTACATTTGCCTCATTCTCAATTTTTTCACCGAGCTTAAAAAGTTTTTCCTTATCCTCAAGCTTAATTCCCACTCCTGAATCTCGTACAGAAATAAGAATTTGATCATTTCGTTTTTCAGCCGATAAGGTTACAGATCCGTTTGAAGAAGTGAATCTGATAGCATTTGAAGTGAAATTCCGGAGTATGGTATTTATACTAAAAAGGTCGGAGTTAAATTCGATATCTTCCAGCATAACAACCGCCAGTGTTATGTTTTTTACAGAAGCGTTTGCTTTAAAAAGTGATGAAATTCTATTTAGAACATCATTTGCAGAGAGCCGTTGATAGGAAACTCGAATTGAACCGGTTTGAGAACGCGACCAATTTAATAAGTTTTCAAGAAGCTCAAACGAACGCTGAGCTGCCTCGCGCATATTCCCAATAAAAAACAATTTCTCTTCATCATCAAGATTTGAGTAATCATTTATTAACAAATCACCATAGCCAATTATTGCTTGATAAGGAGATTTAAGATCATGCCCGATTATTGAGAACAATTTATCGCGTGTTTTAAGCAATTCACGCAATACTCCCTCCGATTCAACCAAGCGAGCATTAATTTCATTAATGGATTCTGACTGAGATTCCAGTAACTGTTTCTTTTCGTTCAGTTCTTTAATATACACATAGAGTTCTTTTTCGGCATTAACTTGTTCGGTAACATCTTGAATAATTGCAAAAAGAACATCAGGTTGGTTATCGAGAATAATGTGCGATGTTTTAACCTCAACAACCTTTATACTTCCATCTGAAAGCCGTTGTGAAGTAACAAACGTATTACTGGAGGGGATTTTGAAATTGGGGTCAACATTAAAATCATTGAATCGGTATTTTTTTAGAATCTCAGATGTATGTCCGTAAAAAGCTGAAGCGGCATTATTGCTTCTTAATATCTTACCTGTTTCAGCATTTATCATTATCATTGGGGCTGAGTGGTCCATAAACATTCTGCGAAACCTTAGTTCACTTTTTCTTAAAGCAGATTCAACTTCGAAACGCTCCATAATTTCTTTTTTAAGTTTATACTCTTCTTCAAGGTCTTGAAAAAGGAAAATAATTGATTGAATTCCATCAAGCTCTGTATAAAGCACTGAAACATGAACTTTAACGGGAATCTGCTTAGTATTCTCACCAATAAGTTGCGATTCAAAAGTAAAGGGTTGATTCGAGATTTTTAATTTTTCGGTAATTGTATCAAGCACTTGTTCAGGTTTATAGAACAGTAAGGCAATGTTTTTGCCGATTAATTCTTCCTGTGAAAGCTTAACGGATCTAATTAGTTGTTTGTTAAAAGAAACA
>CALKUG010000062.1 GCA_937996765.1 uncultured Ignavibacteria bacterium | reverse complement strand
TGTCTTTGGTCTCAGAATACATTCTCATCTGTTCAACTCTGTTACCATCGGTTCCAAGTAAATCGCCTTCGATGCTCAGAATCAACTCTGCTTCGTTGATTTTCATAATCGGTGCACGGCTGGAACCATAGAGTTTTTGCCAAGCGGCATCTGCAGTACCACGATTAAACAGCTCGTAACTGTAAACAACAGTTGATGGATACTTTAGCTTAAATTCATTAATTAATTGAACAAACGATGGTGAAACAATGCTATTCGCAACAAGGGCAATTTCTTTTCCGTTTGCGGCTTTTAAGCCTGCAACAATTTGCTCATCGGCATTTAACCATGATATCTGCTCATACATACCCGTTTTTTTAACTTTGGGCTCACGTAGGCGAGCTGGGTCGTATAAGTTTAATGTTGCGGCCTGACCCTTAGAGCAAGTTTTACCTTTACTAATCGGATGATCAGGGTTACCATCAACTTTAACAGGTCTGCCTTCGCGGGTTTTAACCATTATTCCGCAAGCGCTGGCGCAACCAGTGCAAGTGGATGCGTAATAATTCGGGAGACCTAATATTATTTCTTCGGGCTTCTTGTTATAAGGTAAAATCTTACCCTTATCGCGAAAGTCAGAGCATCCTGCTGCTGCAAGTGCCGCCGAGGCACCAACTAAAGCTAAGAATTTTTTTCTGCTAATACCGCTTAAGTTTTTATTAGGATCAAAATCGTCTTTTGCACCATCTATAAACTCATGATGCTTCTGTTCCTCAACCGCCGGGTCGCGATAAAGTTCTTTAAAACTTCTCCAGTAATCAGGATCCGGTGTCTGTTGGTTGTTATCGTATTGTTCGCTCATAACGTCCATTGTCCCTTGGAATTATTTCTGCTGACAGAAAGGTTGTTGGATTTCACGGTAATCCCACTCTTCTTATTCTCTTTCGAAGCAAAATACTTTGCTCCGGGGATTTTGAAAAATGCCAATCCCATTGCTACTAAACCTGCTAAACCTATAAAGGTTTTGCGGTTCAGTTTCTTTGTATCATTATTATTAGACATCAAAAATCCTTGTATTAATGGTGGCAAGCCCAGCAGTTATCCGGACCATTTTTAACTTGTTGTAAATAAGGAATCTTATCGTGTGCATTTCTATGGCAATCAATACAAGCACCCATGTTGAATGCATTTACTTGGGTTACTGTTTCGGTTGTTTGCATATTACCATGGCACGATTGGCAATCAATACCTTTACCCACATGCGAAACGTGACTGAAATACGCATAGTCAGGTACTCTGTGTACACGAACCCAAGGAATACTCTTACCCGAATTATAGAACTCGGCTAACTTTTTAATTTCGGGTCTGTCTTTTCTGGCTAAGGTATGGCAGTTCATACAAGTGGCTGCGGCGGGTACTGAGGCCTGGCGGGATTTTCCAACGCCTACGTGACAATATTGACAATCTATTTTCATTTGCCCTGCGTGAAGAGCATGCGAATATTTAATCGGCTGCTCGGGGGCGTATCCTACTCCGTCTCGTTCCGCACGGGATGCAAAGTATGTAAGCATAAATGAAAGGACTGCAACAAAAAGAACTAGCGGTAAACGGATTCTCATTACGTAATCGAGAAAACCGTTTGAAAGGTTGAATTTAAGCATTCTCTACCTTGATATTTCCGGTTAATAAGTGATTTCGGACTTAAAAATCTCTACAATTGTACTAAAGACCTGTATGCTTACTAAACCCAATTGCACCTCATACAGTAACAAGCAAAATTATAATACTAAAAGTTCAAATTAAATACTTAGAATTCAGTGAATTCTTGATTGAAATATATTGGATACTCTTAAAATATGGAAACTTTTTTGACCTAAAAAATCTTTTTTTTGGCTTGTTTTCGCATTTTTTTTCAAAATAATACCAAAATAGAATAATTATTATACTGTACTAAAATGTACAGTTTAATTCTTGTCCGATTTTTCCAAATATGCTCTATGTAATACGGTTGCAGGATGTACAACTTCTATATCAAGTCCTTCGAGTTTAGCACCGTATTGTATCTGTCCTAAACAACCGGGGTTAGAGGTTATTACCATCTCCGCTTTTGTCTTTTTAATGTTCGTCATTTTCTTTTCAAGAAACTTCATCGAATCATCATAACGCATCACATTATAAATACCCGCACTTCCGCAGCACCATAGGGATTCATCCAAAGGCACTAATTCCAATCCCGGTATTGCCGCAAGCACTTTGCGCGGTTGTGATGTCACTTTTTGAGCATGACTTAAATGACACGCATCGTGATAGGTTGCCTTAACATTTAATACGCCCATATCTTCAACGTTAAGATCAATCTCAGCTAAAAACTCTGTTATGTCTTTAACTTTATGCGAAAAGTGCGCTGCTTTTTTTTGATACTCAGGTTCCTCAGCAAACAACTCGTTGTAGTGTTTCATAAACGCACCACATCCGGCTGAGTTCGATATCAAATAATCATAGTCTTGCGTTGCAAAGGCATCTAAATTTTTCTTTGCTAATTCAACTGCTTTATCTTTTTCGCCATTGTGTGCATGTAGTGAACCGCAACACACCTGACCTTTAGGAATAAACACTTCGCAACCGTTTGCTAATAGTACCTCAACAGTATCGCGATTAATATCCGCGAACGCCACATCCATCAAGCAACCGGTAAGGAATGCAACTTTATGCTTCTTCCCTTTTGGCGGAGTCATATTCTCCTGAAAACTACTTTCGCTAAATGTACACGATATAGTTGGGGCAAGGTCATCTGCACGCCCAATCTTAGGCATAAATATTTCGAAGATTGCCAATTTATGGAGTAGTTTCTGAATGCCTAATCTCTGGTAAAGCCATAATAGTCGCGCTGCAATTTTGAGATTGGTTTTTGATGCGAGTATGTAATTCAATCCCACTTTTTT
>CALKUG010000061.1 GCA_937996765.1 uncultured Ignavibacteria bacterium | reverse complement strand
TGCAGGACAAAAAGTAATGGTAGCTTTAGAAGGTGCTACTGTACCCTCAAACGGTATGACCATTGGCAAAGTAAAACTACGCGGAATTGATTCCTCAGGAATGATATGCTCTGATTCTGAAATTGGATTAAGCGACGACCATTCGGGTATCCGAGTACTTGAAGAGAATGCCAAACAGGGGACACAATTGGCCGAATATCTCGGTTTGAATGATGTAATATTCGAGATTGGAATAACCCCAAACCGCGCAGATGCATTAAGCCACTTTGGCGTAGCAAGAGAATTACAGGCATTGTTGGGCGTTAAAGCAAAATTCCCGGAAGTGTATACGGAAACAGAAGAAAGCAGAATTAATTCTGTTGCTTCAGTGAGTATTGAAGATGAATATAACTGCCCACGTTACTCAGCCGTAGTGGTTGAAGGTGTAACAGTTGGTGAATCTCCCGATTGGCTAAAAAGAAGATTAAAGGCAGTTGGACTCAGATCAATAAACAATGTTGTGGATGCAACTAATTACATCCTTTTTGAAACGGGACAGCCGTTACACGCTTTTGACCTCGATACACTTGCAGGCAATGCAATAGTTGTAAAACAAGCAGGTGAGCAAAAAGAATTCGTAACACTCGACTCGCAAAAAAGAGCTTTGGACCCTTCGATGCTAATGATATGCGACGCAGAAAAACCCGTGGCACTTGCCGGTGTAATGGGAGGTGAGAACTCAGAGGTTACCTTACAAACTAAACGTTTGCTTATTGAAAGTGCATATTTTAATCCTTCTTCCATACGCAAAACTGCAAAAAAAGCAGGGTTAAGTACCGATGCAAGCTATAGATTTGAACGTGGTATTGATTACGAAGGAACTCTTTACAGTGCAAAACGCTGTGCAATGTTAATTCAACAAATTGCCGGTGGTACTATTGTTCCCGGAGTAATTGATAACTACCCCAAACCATTAAAAAGAGAACCCATACATTTCAGATTCAGCCAGATTCGCAGAATACTCGGCTATGAAATTACAAACGAAGAAGCAATAAGCATTTTTGAAAAATTAGGATTTGGTGTTGGCCAAAAAACAGAGCACGCCTGTGTTGTGGAAGTAGGCGGATTCAGAACCGATATTGACCGTGAAATTGATTTAATTGAAGAATTAGCAAGAATTTACGGATACGATTCAATTCCGTCGGTTCCAAAAATTTCTGTTTCATTACAGAGCAGAACGGATGAATCGTCGTTTGCCGGCAAAACTCGCGATTTATTAGTCGGGTTAGGGTTCAATGAGATTTTGAACACAACACTCGTAAACGAAAAGAATGCAACACGTTACGGCACTCCCATTCGGTTATTAAACCCCAATACCATTGACATGGAGTATTTAAGAACTGCATTATTCCCCGCGGCATTGGATACTGTAAAGAGAAATATCAACGTAGGCGAGAAGAATTTACGACTTTTTGAAATAGGCAGAGTAACTAACAAACACGGAGAACAACTTAATTCTTTTGCGGATTTTACAGAAGAGGAAAACCTCTTAATTCTATTAACCGGAGAGGTTGAAAGCAAAGAATGGTTCCGTGAGGGAAGATACTTTGATTTATATGACTTAAAAGGATTCCTTAATGCGTTTCTTAAAGGAATTCATCTTGACAATTCGCTTGAAGTTAAGTATTATAGTACCCATAAATCTAATAATCTTTTCGAGAGTTATTTCGAGAAACGATTTAACGGTGAGCTGATAGGTTTTGGTGGCAAAGTAGATAAACAACTTTTGTTGCAATACGACTTGAATCAGCCCGTTTATCTGTTTGAATTATCATTAGATAAGCTTAAGAACGTGCCGTTAGTTAAACCTCGATTTAAGGAATTATTAAGATTCCCGAAAGTTTATAGAGATTTTGCATTTGTGTTTGATAAAGCAATTGAATATTCTTCTGTTGAGTCATTTATTCGTAAAGCATCCTCAGCATTATTAGAAGAAGTAAGTTTGTTTGATGCTTTTGAACATGAATCACTCGGAAGTGATAAAAAGAGTCTTGCACTCTCGTTAACATATTCAAACTCAGAGCGAACGCTTACTGAGGATGAAATTGAAAAAGAGTTTAAGAATCTTATTACAGCAATTGAAAAAGAATTCAACGCCAAGTTAAGAGGTTAGAAACGTGTCTGAAGTGCCTAAAATGTCGCAGCTGCTTGATGAACTAGCAGGTATAGAGAATCAGATAGCGATATTTTCAGATCGACATAGTGCTCAAGTAAAACAGATTGTAGATCTGGAAGAAAAGGTTTCCGTGTTAGAGATGGATAATGCAAAATTGCGAGATACTATAATAGGACTTGAAAAAGAGATTGCAAAGTTGCAAGTTTCTAATCAGAAAAAAGCGGTGTTAGGCAACGGAGCTTTAAGTGATGAAGAGCGCAATGCATTACGTGAAACTTTACGATATTACATTGCAAAAATTGATAATCACCTCAGAAGTTCTGAGTTACAAAAGTGATGTGAGGTGAAGTGAAATATGACTGAGAAGCAGAAACTAAAAATACAAATATTCGATAAAGAGTATTCTTTACTTGTTGAAAACGAGACCATAGCTAAAGAATTAGCCCAGTATGTTAACCGAGTTATTGATGAGACTAAGGAAGGGTTACCCGACCAGCCTGCTCAAACAATAGCGATAATTGCCTCGTTAAATATTGCCTATGATTATTTTATTGAAAAAAATAGAAACAAAGAATTTCTCATCCAATCTTCGGATAAGATTAAAAAAATAAAATTGATGCTTGATCAGTCGTAACTCACTGATTACTAAATTTCCGTTCGGCCGGTTACTCACTTAATAAGAGAACTATTAAGAATAACCAGCAAGGGTTACTATCTCGCAACGCTTAGTGCAGGCCTCGCTCTCAACTTGTTTGGGAGTGCAGCAATGGCAGACCGCCACCGAGTGCACAGTGGAAGCGCGCCGCGTTGGGATATAACCCACATTGTGCTAGTGCTGTTCTCCTTACTAAATTAAGGTGATCGGCTCGAACGGCTTTATTAAAATAGGTTACGATGATAGAGATAGTAATAATAGGAAGTGCCACAGCAGCACTTGTTTTAGGTTTTACCATTGGTTGGTTTTTAAATACAAAAACCGGCAAAAAAGGGTTAAACTCTGCTGAGCAACAAGCACAGCAACTTCTTGCAACCGCCCAATCACAAGCAAACCAAACAATTCAATCCGCCGAGCAAAAAGCCGCATTTATCATTGAATCCGCAGAAGAAAAAAGTAAGCAGATTTTAAATGAAGCATCTAAAGAAGCCAACAATATTAAACGTGAAAAATTGCTTGAAGTTAAAGATGAGTGGTATAAAAAGAAAATTGAATTTGATACCGAGGTAAACACTAAACGCCAAGAAATTCAAAATACTAAGCATCAGCTCACTCAAAGAGAAGAATCCATTGATAAAAGGTTCAACCAAGCGTTACAAAAAGAAAAAGAAAACAAAAACTTTGAAC
>CALKUG010000060.1 GCA_937996765.1 uncultured Ignavibacteria bacterium | reverse complement strand
CTCCCAAATACTCCACCAGGGCTTATAATTTCAATTCTGTCACTGAACCAATACACTAAAACAGGTGAATTTGTAGCTTCATAGCTCCTATGAATAATAGCATTTCGAGTGATCTGCTGTAGTGCAGAAAATGGATAAAGGTAATTGCGCTTTTCGGTAGTAAGGTCTTTGAACTCAATTGATACAGTATTGTGAGTTTTAATCTTTTCGTCTAAGCGGTCTATTTGGTACTTCAAATTTCCCTCAATTCGTTCTTCATCAACAATGGGATCACCCCAAAACTTTCCATCTATTTTAAGGAATTGAATTCTTGCTCCAGGAATATGCAGTTGCGGATTTTTTGAAAGAGTCAAAAGTCCTACAGTTGTTGGATAAGGATTGTTAGGGGATGACAACATTCTGCAAGTGGCCAAACGTTCAAAATAGGTTCTATTATCAACATTTAGAAGTTCAACCGGGAAAGCTTTACTCACATACTCCTCTTCAAAAAATAATTTATTTAATTCATCGGGAGTTGCGGATTGCCAAGCCATTAAATCGAATGGAAGAAGACGATGCCTCCTCCGTTCAATCAGTAGTCTTTCCTCATGTTCAGTTGCAATAGACCTTCTTGGCCCAACTCGCACCCAAATTATACCATCAAATCTAACGGGAGGCATGTCAGATGGCATTACGGTTACAACAGCAACATCGTGACCTTCAATTTCTCTTTTCTCAACAGTGATTGTTGGTATAGGTAAGATTCTACCATCGGTCTTGATATCTGAAAGAGACCGTAACAATTCGTCTGTCACATTTATGTCTTGAAAGGTTCCATTATCATTTAGCCCGATAATGAGTACACCAGGCCTATTATTGTTTGGCAGATCATTAGCGAATGCACATACTGCTTGCCGAGATTTTTGAGGAGTATCGCCTTTGAATGATTGCTTTCTCTCACAATAGTCGGATTCAAGGTTTTTGGCTATGTTTAGCAGCTCGATATCAGAGTAACGAAATTGCATTTTAATCCATTGATAATTCAATGCCCAAAATAATTAAAAGACTCCAAAAAATGTTAGCTGATTTATTGAATCAATTTTCCCCAAAGTTCTTTTAATATGTACATTTTTGTATAGATTAAAATACTGTAAATTATTGTTTGAATTGTTTTTATGGGCATAATGAAGTAATTTTGGGGTGTGAATTTGCGTAATTCTTTCTACACAGAGTTGGGCAAATTATTTTAGTAATCAGGTCGAATTAACTACACAATTCAAAAGACTATTTTACTTTATAACTCATTAATCAGATAGGAGAAATCAATGAGTTGGTTTCTAAAATTCGTAACTTCTTCAGTCGGGCGTAAATTTGTTACCGGATTGACAGGGTTATTTCTTGTCTCCTTCCTTATAGTGCATTTAACAGGAAATTTTTCCTTGTTTAGAGCTGATAATGGAGAAGCATTTAACGTGTATAGCCATTTTATGGGACACAATCCTCTCATCCGCGTAATGGAAATTGGACTTGTTCTCGGATTTGGTATTCACATTTTTACAGCAATTTACCTTCAATTAGAAAATAAAAAATCGCGTCCGATTGGATACGATAAAGTTGATGCGTCAGCCAATAGTTCGTTGTTTTCGAGAACAATGTTCCTTTCAGGCTCGGTGATATTATTCTTTCTTATGGTTCACTTAACCAACTTCTTTGTGCCTCATAGAGTTACAGGAAAAGATGTTGTTGATGGAACAGCAGTTGTAAATGCCACTAAGTTAGATGGCTCTGCACTGTTGGCATCGGATGGTCAGCCAATAAAAGATATGTATATCAGTGTTGCTACTGCATTCAAAAACCCGATATATGTAGCCATTTATCTTCTCGGCTTGATATTATTGGCGTTCCACTTGAATCACGGCTTCCAGAGTGCATTTCAAACTTTTGGTTTGAATAATAAAAAGTATTTCCCTCTGATTCGTTTCATAGGTCTAATACTGTCGATTGCATTACCCGCAGGTTTTGCATCTATGCCCATCTATTTTTACTTCATATTAGGTTAAGAAGAGGTTTAGAAAATGTTAGATTCAAAATGCCCAAGTGGCGATATCAAAAACAGATGGAGCGACCATAAAACCAATCTTAAATTGGTTAACCCTGCAAACAAAAGAAAACATACTATTATAGTTGTTGGTACCGGACTTGCAGGTGCTTCGGCAGCCGCTTCACTCGGTGAGCTTGGTTACAATGTGCTCAATTTCTGTTTTCAGGATAGTGCACGTCGCGCGCATTCGATTGCTGCTCAAGGCGGTATCAATGCTGCAAAAAATTATAAAAACGATGGCGACTCTATTTATCGCTTGTTCTACGACACCGTAAAAGGCGGCGACTATCGCGCTCGCGAAAGTAACGTGTATCGTTTAGCTGAACTTAGCGTAAACATTATTGATCAGTCGGTTGCAACCGGCGTTCCCTTTGCTCGTGAATACGGCGGATACCTCGATAACCGTTCATTCGGTGGTGCTCAGGTATCGAGAACGTTTTATGCTCGCGGTCAGACCGGTCAGCAATTATTGCTTGGTGCTTATAGCTCGTTGATGAGACAGGTGAACGAAGGTACCGTAAAAATGTACGAGCGTTACGAAATGCTCGATTTAGTAATGGTGAACGGATATGCTCGCGGTATTATTGCCCGTAACTTGGTTACCGGTGCGATTGAGAAATTTGCAGGTGATGCAGTTGTACTCGGAACCGGCGGATACGGAAACGTTTATTTCCTTTCCACCAACGCAATGGGTTCAAACGTAACCGCAGCATGGCGCGCACATAAACGAGGTGCATATTTTGGAAATCCTTGCTACGTTCAAATTCACCCAACTTGTATTCCTGTAAGCGGCGAACACCAATCAAAACTCACCTTGATGTCGGAGTCACTCCGTAACGATGGTCGTGTTTGGGTTCCTAAAAAAGCAGGAGACAAGCGCCATCCTTCTCAAATCCCTGAGAACGAACGTGATTATTACTTAGAAGAACGCTACCCTTCATTTGGTAACTTGGTTCCTCGTGACGTAGCTTCACGCGCAGCTAAAAAAGTATGCGATGAGGGCAGAGGCGTTGGTGCTTCAGGACTCGCAGTATATCTCGATTTTGGAGCTGCCATCAACCGTCTCGGCAAAGAAAAAATTAAAGAGAAATACGGCAATCTTTTTGATATGTACGAAGAGATTACCAACGAGAATCCTTACGAATTGCCAATGAGAATTTACCCCGCTGTTCACTATACCATGGGCGGCTTGTGGGTTGATTACAACTTAATGTCAAACGTACCCGGATTATTTGTTCTTGGCGAAGCTAACTTCTCCGATCACGGTGCTAACCGCTTAGGTGCTTCGGCACTTATGCAAGGTTTGGCAGATGGCTACTTTGTTATCCCTTACACCATGGGTGGTTACATCGGTGGTACCAAGCTGGAGAAAGTAGATACCAATCATCCTGCATTTGAAGAAGCTGTTAAATCAGTGAAAGACGGAATCACCAAGTTATTGAATAATGGCGGAACTAAATCGGTTGACTATTATCACAAAAAGCTTGGAAAGATTATGTGGGATTACGTAGGAATGTCGCGTAACGAAGAAGGTTTGAAAAAAGCCATAGCTGAAATTAAAGAGTTACGTGAAGATTACCACAAAAATGTACGTGTGCTTGGCGAAGGCGAAGAAGTGAACCAATCACTCGAAAAAGCCGGTCGCGTTGCAGACTTCCTTGAACTTGGTGAATTAATGGCAAGAGATGCCCTAAATCGCAGAGAGTCATGTGGTGGTCACTTCCGCGAAGAATCACAAACTGAAGATAACGAAGCAAAACGTGACGATGAAAACTTCTCGTACGTTGCCGCTTGGGAGTTCAAGGGTCTTGACTCAGAGCCGGTAATGCACAAAGAGGAATTAGCATTTGAATACGTTCATCCTTCACAAAGAAGTTATAAATAAGAGGTTACGATGAATTTTACACTGAGAGTATGGAGACAAAAAAACGGAAATGATTCTGGTAAATTTGTGACCTACCAAATTCAAAACATATCAGCCGACACCTCTTTTCTTGAGATGTTGGATATACTGAACGAAGAACTTATCGCTAAAGGCGAAGAGCCCGTTGCATTCGACCACGATTGCCGCGAGGGTATTTGCGGAAGCTGTAGTTTATATATTAATGGCAGACCTCACGGACCTAAACAACTCGTGACCACATGCCAAACATATATGCGCAGTTTTGGCGAAGGCGAAACAATAACCATTGAACCATGGAGAGCAAAGCCATTTAAGGTGTTAAAAGATTTAATTGTGGATCGCTCAGCATTGGATAGAATTATTCAAGCAGGCGGTTACATATCTGTTAACTCCGGTTCAGCTCCCGAAGCAAACAGCATAGCCATACCAAAACCAATAGCAGAAGCATCAATGGATGCAGCAGCATGTATCGGTTGCGGTGCGTGCGTTGCAGCATGTAAAAATGCATCAGCAATGTTGTTTGTTGCGGCTAAAGTTTCGCATTTAGGATTATTGCCACAAGGTCAACCCGAAGCTAAAGAACGTGTAGTCAGCATGATTGCACAGATGGATGCTGAAGGATTTGGCAGTTGCACCAATACCTACGCTTGCGAAGCTGAGTGTCCCAAAGGTATATCAGTAACCAATATAGCCCGCCTGAACCGCGAGTTTATATCGGCCAACCTGTTTAGCTAAGATACCCTTTACTTTAAAAACAAAAGGGCTCCCGTTTTTTACGGGAGCCCTTTTTTATTGTGTGGTACCAGTTTCAATATTGGGAAAAATACCCTATCTTGTAGGTTGAATTAAACTTTTCAGTATAGATTACTTGTTACAATAATTTATAGCTGAAAAGCTGTTTTATATCAATCGCAAAGATGCGGAAAAACGAATATAGCTATGTTTGAGCAAGAAATTCGAACACTCACCGGACAAACTATTGAGCGTATTAAAGAGCTCGGAAATGAATTTACACTCGATGCACTCTCCTCTGTATCTATACATCCTGCAGTAATTCGTTATATTTCAAGTGAATTGGATTATATGATTTTCCGAGAGCGGCAGGTGCTTCTGCATCAGTCTCGCTTTGATTACTCGGATAGAGAGCTGTTTCCTCTCTTCTTAAAAATTGGAGAGATTGTAAAAGCAAAAAAAGTATTGCAGGTAACTGATGTGCAACGCTTAGTTGAGCGGGCTATTGCAATGAATGCTAATTACATATTAAAACCCAACTTCACTTTACTTAAATTTTTATTTAGTGATGCAGTAGTAAGAACCGAAGAGGAAATAAAACTTCGATTAAATCATATCTATGAGTACGAGTACATTAAGCGAGTTTTATTAACTGCACTTGAGATGAAGAAAAAAGACCGCTACAATATGAGCGAGTTTAAACAGCTTATTGGCAAGATGCAAACAGAGCTTCTTCAAAGTTATCGCAGTTATGTTATAGAAAATGCCCTTGATACCATTCACAATTTTTTCAATTTTTATCAAACAGAAGTAACAGCAATTTCGCCCGTTGGTATTGAAATCTTTTTACTTGAGAAAGAACAGTATGGAGAAATTGAGAAGTTAAAACGGTACTTTGGTGGTTCACTTCCTGAAATGGCAGAAACGTCGTTACTAAAAGATATTTTATTTGGAAGCGTGCCTGTTAAAGAAGATGCTGTTGCGCAGATAGTGATGAAAGTCTCGAGTGTTGAAGAAGATGCCGGTATTATTGAACAACGCAGTAGCGAAATTGTGTTCGATATGCCTAAATCCATCGCTTCATCACCCTCGATAGCACCTGTACCTCCTAAACCCGAAGAGCCGGTAACAACATTTATGGATGTTGCTGAAGGTGATGATAAACTTGAGATTGAGAGTTTAGACGCATTTTTGAACGATGCAGGTAAGGGCTCGGATATGCAATTTGAAGCATTAGATCCGGAGGTAGAACTAACTTCTGCCGCTGATATTTTTTCAAGTGCACCCGCACCTGAGCCGGAACCCGAAGAAACTTATTCTGCGAAAGCAGGGGATATTTTCTCGTACTTTACTGAGTCGGAGAAAAATAAAATAATTAAGCAAGTGTTCAACGAAGACCATATGGATTTTGTGAACACCGTAGAAAATGTTGCTTCGTGCCAAACACACGGCGAGGCGGAAGAGCTATTAGGAATGGTTCTGGGTGCATATTCAATTGAACTCACCGACAAATTAGCAGTAATGATTTTTGAACGATTAAAAACCTATTATAGAGATATAGGTAAATAAGGAATTTTATGTTTATTGATAGCGCCGAAATATTAGTTGAAGCCGGAAAAGGTGGAGATGGTGCGGTTACTTTTAGAAGAGAAAAGTATGTTCCCAAAGGCGGTCCCGATGGAGGAAACGGCGGCAAGGGTGGTAGTGTAATTCTTTATACCGACCATAATTTGGCTACGCTTCTCGATTTTAGATATAAAAAAGAGTACAAAGGCCCCGATGGTGGTGACGGCATGGCCGGTAATAAAGACGGTCGTGATGGAAATGATATTATCATAAGAGTTCCTCCCGGTACCTTGGTAATAGATAATGATACCGAGGAATTGATTTGCGATTTGGACAAAGATGGGTATGAGTATATCTTAGCCAGAGGTGGCAAAGGTGGAAAAGGTAACAGCAATTTTGCAACGCCTACCAATCAAGCACCAAGATATGCAGAAGATGGAAAACCGGGTGAGAAGATTTTTATTCGACTTGAGCTTAAACTCATTGCTCATGTGGGATTAGTAGGGTTGCCCAACGCCGGTAAATCAACACTTATATCAACTATATCAGAAGCAAAACCCAAAATTGCCGACTACCCGTTCACAACGCTTGAACCCAATTTGGGCATAGTGCGATATAAAGAATATCATTCTTTTACCGTAGCTGATATACCCGGAATTATTGAAGGCGCACATCAGGGTAAAGGATTAGGGTTGCAGTTCCTACGTCATATCGAAAGAACAAGCATACTGTTATTTATGATAGATGCTTTATCCGAGGATCATGTCGAAACATATAATGTGTTATACAATGAGCTTAAAAAATACAGTAAGATATTAGTTGGCAAAAAGAAGTTTGTTGCCATTACTAAAGCCGATGTAATTGATGAAGAAACACAAACAGAACTTAAGAAGTTAAAATTTAAAGGGGTGGCCGGAAAACCTTTTATAATCTCTTCAGCAACACGGTTTGGGTTGCAAGGCCTATTAGACGCCTTGTGGAAAGAAGTAGATAAGAACAAATAAGCTTAATAAATCAAGTTAAATTTCAGCAAAGTGTTATTTGTCACATGGACAAACATTTCCCATTTTCTACAAGCTAATCGTATTGCAGAATTCTTATATTTGATTTAACCAAACTTTTTTAACGTAGGAGTAATGAGTATGTCGTTTTCGGAAAAAATGGCAGTTGAAATTGTGCCAAAATATATAAACAAAGTTCAAGGACTTGTTTATCTCGGCGCAGCCGTTTTAATTATTGTAGTAGGATTACGCGGTTTAGGCGAAGCAGCATCTACAGTAGGTTTCTTACCTGATTTCTTGTTTAGAGATGGCAGGATAAAACTTGATTTTGTTGTTGGTGCCTTATTTCTTGAATTCACGATGTTACTCTTGCTTTCATTTTTTACATATTATACACGCGATTCTAAACCGGAAAGTTCATTGGGTAATTCAACAGAAACTCCCGCGAAAAAAGAGGAATTGCTCTCTGCACAAATTGACTTCGAAAATTTAAAGAAGAATCTTGAGGAGTTGAAAAACATTGCTAAAGATGACGCACATCATCTTGATACCTACCTTCAGAATATGCATCAACTAAATCAAAAGCTCGCAGCAGTTCATAAAGAATATACTGCTGTAATGAGTGATATTAAACAAGGTTATAAAACCGATGCAGCGTTCAAGACCATGGCTTCCGAAGAATTGAAAGCCGTCGAATCCTACATTGATAAAGTAACACAAATCACGCACAGAATCAGTTCAATAAAAAAAGAATATCTGACTGCAGTTTCGGACATTAAACATACTTTTAGAGATTAAGTGCGGGCCATTGTTCTATGAAAAAGAGCATGATTTATTTTGTTTTGTATCTATTATTAATCACTGAGTTAATGATTGTTATCTCCGAGCGTGATGAGCTTGAGGCTAAGGATAAACAAATTCGTACTAAAATGCTTAATGATATTGCGGGTAGTTATAAACAGCCTTTGCGGTTAAACATCCCCAACAAAAAAAGTGATTATAATCTTTCAACTACTCAATCCGGAATCGCAATAGCCATAAACAGCACCGGACTTGTTTCAGATGAAGAAAAATCTGCCATTGAATTTTCAGTTAAACCTGTAAACGGTGGTGGACTCGATGGAGATGGCTTATTATTAACTGCGGGGATGGACTCTGTAGAGAATGGCAATTTCAAAATTGTACGAGGTGCTGAGGGAAGTGCCGTATTCTTTGCAAAATTTTCTTCAGCAGGTGAGTTCAGCTATAGAGTCTCAGCATCAGTGCAAAGGAAGTTCCCAACTTATTTACCGAGCTATCTTCTTGATGAACTAAAAGCTCTTGTTGGCAATCTCGAAGTGGTTACGAGTAATACTGAAGAGTTCTTTGTAAGTGCAAAAAGCACAACCGGTGTACAACGTAAAGAAGCAGTTTTCGAGTTTTAATAT
>CALKUG010000059.1 GCA_937996765.1 uncultured Ignavibacteria bacterium | reverse complement strand
AGGAATATTGCAGAAACAGTTGAAAAACTTGCGAATGTAATAAAAGATAAAGTTAAAAAAACGTTAGACCAAACCAAGCAACTTAACTCATTGGTAATGGAAAGCGACCAAAAAATATTAAAATTAGAAAAAGCTCAAATAACTGCAAATACTCAAATTGTTGCGAGATTGGGAATCGAGTTGCAAGGTTTTGTTGAACATAATGACTCATGTTCTGCTTCAATTCAAAACTTAGGAGCATCTGCCGAGGCAATTTACAAATCGATTGGTAAGATTGTGGTTGCAATGCAATTTCACGATATAACACGCCAGCAAGTAGAGCATATTACACATGCATTTATGGATGCCCAACAGGCAATAGAAGAAATTGAAAAAGACCCCGAAAACGGAATCCATTTGCTATTGTTTTGCCGGGACCTCGCAAAAATTCAATCAGCACAATTACAAAACTCACGTGCAGACTTCTCGAACGCAATACAAGGGATGATACAAAACATTAATGAAGCGGGAGCTCAACTTTCAATTATCTATAAAGATACTGAAAATATGGTGCTTGGCGGAGGAGACGAAAGTGGTTCATTCCTTACAATGTTGGAGAAACATTTGGAATCAATGAAAGCTAACTTTCTCAATTCTGCCACCGAAATGTCTCATCTTAACGATACCTTTGTGAACGTTGGAAGCACTCTTACGGCTCTTTCCTCTTTTATTGAAGAAATTGAAGGAATTGGTGAAGAAATTGAATTGATTGCATTAAATGCAGCTGTTCGTGCAGCAAGATCGGGCAAAGAAGGTGCGACTTTGGGTGTATTAGCCGAAGAAATACAAAAACTCTCTGCCAATTCACGTTCCGACACAGGAGTTGCTGCCACTTTACTAAAAGACATCATTAAAAAAGCCGATGAACTACAAAGTAATTCTAATTTCTATACGCAACAAGGCGGAGATTCGGAATTAAATCAAATTATTGAAGGTATTTCCGAAGTTTTACAACGTATTCTCAATACAAGCGATGAACTTGATGGTATGTTGTTGCAGATTAAAAAAGGTTTCTCCGGCGTATCACAGGATATGGAAGTTTTCGCTGAATCAATAACTGTTCACGAGGATTTTGAATCAAAATCGAATGCATTGGTTGAGCAAATTGAGCTGCTTATTGAGCAATTGCATGAAACACTGGGTGATAGAGATCTTGAATCTTCACCCGAGAGCATCGAACGATTAAAGGCACGCTACACCATGTCGCGCGAGAGAGAAATTCATGATGCAGTGATGGATGGTGGAGAAGGTATCGACTTGTTTGATACCAATGATGAAAAATCGGGTGATTCCGAATTTGACGATAATATAGAACTATTCTGAGAAAAAAATATGACAGAAAATGAAATTATCATGACAGGTGACCTAACTATCAATAGGGCAGCTGAGATTAAAACGGATTTCTTAAAAGCATTAGACTCTAAGGATGCTATAGAGATTAAGCATCAATCGATAGATCAGATAGATACAAGTTATATACAGTTGTTAATTGGGCTTAATAACTCTGCACAAGAGTGCGGTAAAGTGATTAGGATTTTCGCGGATAGTGAGGGCAATCTAACTCGAGCAAATTCGTTATCAGGTGAACCTTTGCGGTTACAATAAGATAGGAACAAAGTAATTTTATGGCAAAAAAGATTTTAACAGTTGATGATTCTGCAAGCGTAAGGCAAATGGTTGCATTTACATTGAGAGATGCAGGATATGAGGTTTCTGAAGCCTGTGATGGTGAAGATGGTCTTCAAAAAGCAAGTGGCGATCACTTCCATTTAGTGATAACCGATTTGAATATGCCGAGAATGGATGGCATTACACTTATCAGAAATCTTAGGGCAAACCCTAACTATAAATTTACTCCTATCATTATGCTTACAACAGAATCACAGGAGACTAAAAAAGCCGAAGGCAAAAGTGCAGGTGCAACGGGATGGATAGTAAAACCATTTAAACCCGAACAGTTGGTAGCAGTTACTAAAAAGGTGATAGGATGAGCGATATACATGTTGAGGCATTTCGTGTTGAGGCAAAAGAGCTTTTAGCAGACCTCGAACTTTCGCTTCTCGAATTAGAGAAAGATACAGAAAATGAAGAGCTTATTAGTAAGATATTCCGCGCTCTTCATACCATTAAAGGTTCGGGGGGTATGTTTGGTTTTGATGATATTGCCATGTTCACGCACGACATCGAAACTTGTTATAACCTCGTCCGTGATCATAAATTAACAGTAACTAAAGAGTTAATAGATCTTACCCTTCAAGCGCGTGACCATATTCAACAGATGCTGTTTGCACAAGATGAGGAAACCGTTGACGCAGAGCGTACCGCATATCTTTTAGAAAACTTCAGGAGAATTGTTCAAGGTTTTAGTGCGATAGAAGAAGAGCGAACTCCCGTACAAATTAAAAAAGATTCTACATCTACATCTTCTTTATTTATGGTGAAATTTTTCCCTGAGGCTCATATTTTTAACAGTGGAACTAACTTGTTACCACTACTTGAGGAATTAAGAGAGCTTGGTAGTGCAGTTATTAAATGTGATTCGGAAAAAATCAGAACTCTATCAGAGTTGGATGTTGAAAGTAATGCACTTGGCTGGTATGTATTGGTAAATACCACGCAAAGAATCGAATCAATTAAAGACGTATTTATTTTTGTTGAAGATGATTGCGAAATCAAAATTGAAGAACTGAAAGTTTCAAATAGCGATCTTGTATGGGAGCATATAAGCCGCTACTTTGATAATTTACTTGATACGATAAAAGATTTCTCTTTTAGTGAGTTTAAACTACGCATCGAATCTGAAGCACAGAAGTATGTTCCTGATTTAGTTTCTGCACAAAAGAAGAGAAAAGAACCTTCCGAGGCAAAACATGAAACCGAGAGCGCAAGTAGTATAAGAGTAAGTGCCGAGAAATTGGATGAGTTGGTTAATTTGGTGGGTGAGCTCGTTACCATTCAGGCACGATTAAATCAAACAGCTCTTTCGAAAAACGATGCCCAGCTTATTGCCATTTCTGAAGAAGTTGAACGTCTAACATGGGATTTAAGAGATAGTGCTTTAAACATTCGTATGCTACCGATAGGAACCACATTTAGTAAATTTACCCGATTGGTGAGAGATTTGAGTCAAGAGTTGGGTAAAGATATCGAAATGACTACTGAAGGGGCAGAAACAGAACTCGATAAAACTGTTATCGAAAAATTAAACGACCCTCTTATTCATATTATTAGAAACAGCATTGATCACGGTATTGAAACACCTGAGCAAAGGCGTAAAGCAGGTAAACCTGAAAAAGGTACCATCCACTTGCAAGCTGCTCATTCTGCGGGTAATGTATTAGTTCAAATCAAGGATGATGGTGCGGGTATCAATAAACAGGCGGTAGTTAAAAAAGCCATTCAGAATGGCTTAATAACTGAAGATCAGACATTGACCGATCACGAAGTATATAATTTAATGTTTCTTCCCGGTTTTTCAACGGCAAAAACTGTTACCAATGTTTCGGGAAGAGGTGTGGGCATGGATGTGGTTAAACGTGCTATTGAGAGTTTGCGAGGATCTATAGAAGTAGATAGTGTTGAAGGTGTTGGAACTACAATTTCTCTTAAGCTACCTTTAACGCTTGCAATAATAGATGGATTATTGGTACAGGTAGAGGACAATTCATTTGTGCTGCCCCTTTCATCAGTATCTGAATGTATTGAGCTTACTCAAAATAACCGCGCAAATGCGCATGGTAGAAATATTGTAAAACTCCGGGGTGAGATTGTGCCATATATTGACCTTCGTGAGTTTTTCACCATTTCAGGTAACCATCCTGAGATTGAACAGGTGGTAATCGCTGATATCGCAGGAATGCGAGTAGGGTTTGTTGTTGACAGGGTAATTGGACAGCATCAAACCGTGCTAAAAACTTTGGGTAAAATGTATCGTGATATCGAGGGTATATCAGGTGCTACTATTCTTGGTGATGGTTCGGTAGCGCTCATTCTCGATACTCTAAAACTCGCCTCTATGGCAGAACATCTCGAGAAAAATCTTCTCGAGGCAATATAAATACAATCGTAATTCAGTAATAAGGTAAGGAGTACCTATGAACTGGTTTAACAATCTCAAAATTTCTGCTAAACTGTTAATCAGTTTTGGTGTAGTTGCCGTAATTGCGGCTATCATTGGATATCAAGGGATTTCGTCAAGTAACGAACTTGCTCAATCTTCAAGCGATCTTTATGTGCATGAAACCGTACCTATTGTATATCTCGGCAAAATAGACAATCGGTTTCAACGTATTCGCTTGAACTGCAGGGATATTGTTCTTGCAGAAACCGATGCGGATATACAATCCTTTGCAGACAAAATTCAAACATATCGCAATGAAATTAACACATTTACAGATTCTGTTGAATCAAGAATTAATGATGATGCAGGTAAGAAAGCACTGGAAGCATTTAAAGGCACTCGTGTAGCATACGGACAAACTTTAGAACGTTTAATTGCTCTTGCTAAAAATAATCAAGATGCCGAGGCATTTAATCTTATAAAAGGTGATATGGCAAAAGCATCAAGAGAAGAACAGAATGCAATTCAAGCAATGGTAGAACTTTCAGAAAAAGCA
This sequence comes from uncultured Ignavibacteria bacterium, assembly GCA_937996765.1. Taxonomy (GTDB): domain Bacteria; phylum Bacteroidota; class Ignavibacteria; order Ignavibacteriales; family Ignavibacteriaceae; genus CALKUG01. The sequence continues at coordinate 447 of CALKUG010000059.1, read as the reverse complement.
GCTTCCGATGTTGATCAACAAAATATTGCTTTGGCTGAAAGCACATCCATGACTCTTATCACCATTACACTTATAGGTGTTTTAATTGCGATGGGATTTGGTTGGTTTATTGCCAATATGATTTCAAAACCTGTTAATAAAGCTCTTGCTATGCTCGAAGAGTTCAGCAAAGGTATGTTAAAGAGCCGTATGAACAGCCAAACCAAGGATGAGATTGGTCGTATGGGTGTTGCTATGGATGGTTTTGCAGATACACTCCATGCATTTGCAGGTAATATGTATCAGATTGCCGATGGTAATCTGAATATCGCCATGAAACCGTTGAGCGATCAAGATGAAGTGATACCTCCTCTCATGAAAATTGCAGATACCTTAAAGCAATTAAACCAAGCAGCCGTAGGATTAACTGAGGCAGCGATAGCGGGTAAATTGAGTACCAGAGCGGAT
>CALKUG010000058.1 GCA_937996765.1 uncultured Ignavibacteria bacterium | reverse complement strand
AATTGCTTCCGGATTAGAAACGGGTGCTTCACGACTTAATAAAACAATGCAAAATCTGCGTACAATATTAAAAACCGTTGAGAAAACTTCAAAAGAAACCTCAATGGACTCAACGCTGCAGATTATACTCGAAGGAGCAAAGGAAATAACTGATGCTCAGTATGCGGCTTTAGCGGTTTTTAGAGAAGATAGAAGTGTTGAAAAGTTTTTCCACTTGGGTATGACTGAACAACAGTACTCAGGTATTGCACATCCTCCTAAAGGAGTTGGTTTATTAGGTCATATTCATGAAAGTGGTGAATCGCTCAATCTTGCTGAGATGAAAAAACATCCACGTTCTGCAGGTTTTCCATCAGGCCATCCACCAATGACCTCATTGTTGGCTGTTCCTCTGATGTTTGGCAATCAATCCTCGGTAACCTTTACGTAAGCGACAAAAAAGGAATCGTAAAGGAATTTTCAGCCGACGATGAATTAGCAATCAAGGTTTTTGCACAGATTGCAGCAAACGTTATCCGTGAAAGAAAAAATGCTGACGAATTAGTGAATTCAAAATTATTCCTCGAAAAAGAAGTTCTTAAAATTTCGAAGGCGATAGAAAAAATTGAAGCCGGTGATTTTACGGCTGTGGTTGAAGTAGCTGATTCCCATAGTGATATTGGAAAATTAGGAAATCGCATCAATGAAATGACCACAAATCTTCGTGGCTTAATATTAGAGATTAGAGATGCAGTTGATGCTACTGCGAGTGCGAGTCACGAAATTTCATCGAGTGCCGATGAAATGGCCAGTGGAGCCCAACAGCAGACTCTTCAGACAACCGAAGTTGCAAGTTCAGTTGAACAAATGACAAAAACTATTATTGAGACATCTAAAAATACTTCTGTTGCAAGCGATATCGCACGTAAGGCCGGTAGCACTGCAAAAGAAGGTGGCAAGGTTATCGAAGAAACCATTGAAGGCATGAATTCAATAGCCGAAGTGGTTTCTCACTCAGCTTCAACAGTTCAGAATCTCGCTAATTCAAGCAGTCAGATTGGTGAAATTGTTCAAGTTATTGAGGACATTGCCGATCAGACAAACTTACTTGCATTGAATGCTGCTATCGAGGCTGCAAGAGCCGGTGAGCAAGGAAGAGGTTTTGCTGTGGTAGCAGATGAAGTACGTAAGCTTGCAGAGCGTACCACAAAAGCTACTAAAGAAATTACCGTAATGATTAAAACTATTCAGAACGAAACTGAAAAAGCAATTAACTCTATGAGTAACGGTACATCCAAAGTTGAAAACGGTAAAATTCTCGCTAACAAAGCAGGGAAAGCACTTATTGAAATTATTACATCAACCGAACGCGTTTCAGATGTGATAACTCAGGTTGCTGCCGCAGCAGAGGAACAATCACGTGCCAGCGACGAAATATCCCGCAGCATTGAAACCATTAATAGTGTTACTCAAGAAACATCATCAGGTGTTTCACAGATAGCAACTGCTGTTGATGATTTAAGTAAACTTACATTGCGTTTGCAAGATACACTCGGTAGTTTTGTTGTTGATGCACACTCCTCAACAAAACATAACGATAAAAAACGCAAAACACTTCGCTAACTACCTTCCTTTTTTAATTAAGGGTTGTACATAGTAAAATATGTACAACCCTTTTATGTTACCTACCCGCTGAACTTTTGTATATTTGCGGAACCTTTTTTAAGAGAGAAATATGGATTTTACAGAAAAATTAAAGAAAATACAGAATAAATACGACCGTCTAAACGATCAATTAGCCGACCCTGAAAACCTTAACAACACTGAGAGGTTAATTCAACTTAGCAAAGAGCGCAGTGAGTTAGAAGAAGTTGTTGCGGCTTATGAACGCTATATGAAAGTAATTACAGACATCGAGGGGAATAAAGACATTATTGAAAACTCCGATGACAAAGAGTTTGTTGAAATGGCCGAATCAGAACTCGATGATTTGAAAGACAAAAAAGAAAAAATTGAAGAAGAACTAAAACTACTATTACTACCCAAAGATCCCAACGATGATAAGAGTATTATTATTGAGATTCGTGCAGGAGCAGGTGGTGATGAGGCGGCATTATTTGCAGGTGAATTGTACCGCATGTATTCCCGATACGCCGAGATAAAAGGTTGGAAGGTTGAAGTTATTGATGTAAATGACTCTACAATTCCTAACGGCGTTAAAGAAGTTGTTGCAAATATTTCGGGTATCGGAGTTTATGGTGAGTTAAAGTTTGAGAGTGGTGTTCATCGCGTGCAACGTGTACCAGCAACCGAAGCAAACGGAAGAGTTCATACCTCAGCCGCATCTGTAGCGGTGTTACCCGAGGTTGAAGAAGTTCAAGTTGATATAAATATGAACGATGTTAAAATTGATGTTTTCCGCTCCGGTGGTGCCGGTGGGCAGAACGTAAATAAAGTTGAAACGGCAATTCGTATGACTCACCTTCCAACCGGTATTGTTGTGCAATGTCAGGATGAGCGCTCACAGTTAAAAAACAGGCAAAAAGCTTTAAAAGTACTTGTAGCTCGACTTTATGATAAAAAACAAAGTGAGCAGGCAAGTGAAATTGCCGCCCAAAGAAAAAGTATGGTAGGCAGAGGAGATAGAAGTGATAAAATCCGCACCTATAATTTCCCCCAAAATAGATGTACCGACCACAGAATAGGGCTAACGCTCTATAATTTATCGGATATCATTAATGGTGATTTAGAAGGATTGATTGAACACGTTAAAATTGCCGATAGAACAGAAAAACTACAAGCTGAAGTAGAATAATTCCAATTTCAATTAACAAAAAAGCCCCAATATCGGGGCTTTTTTTGTTTATAAGAAAGAATTTTGGAATCCTTGTTAGATTTCAACATCTATAGGTTTTACATTCCAAATATTTTGAGCGTACTCGCGAATTGAACGGTCGGAGGAGAACTTACCCATACGAGCCACATTCATTAGAGCCATTTTATTCCACAGTTTTTTATCTGCGTAAGCAGCACTAACTTCGTCTTGTTTCCTGACATAAGATTCAAAATCAGCAAATAGACAGTAATAATCTTGATGCAGCAGATTGTCAACTATTCCTTTAAAAGCTCCTGGTTCGGATGCAGAGAAATAATTTGAACTTATTACCTCAATAACTTTTTGTAGTTCGGTACTTTGCTTAAGGTACTGCAAGGGGTTATATCCTTGAGTTTTCAACTTAATCACTTCATCCGAAAGCATTCCAAAAATAAAGATGTTGTCATCCTTAACTTCTTCACGCATTTCCACATTGGCGCCATCCATGGTACCTATTGTAAGTGCACCATTAATTGCGAACTTCATATTTCCGGTTCCCGATGCTTCGTAACCTGCGGTAGAAATTTGTTCTGACAAATCACATGCAGGTATTATAAGTTCGGCAAGTGTTACTCCATAATTAGGAATAAATACAACTTTAAGTAGATCGCCCACTTCCGGGTCGTTATTAACAACTTTAGCGATACCATTAATAAGTTTTATGATGTTTTTTGCCATAACGTATGCAGGGGCAGCTTTACCGGCAAAAATCACCGTTCTTGGTGTAAAATTTCCATTAGGATTGGCTTTGATTCGGTTGTACAGCGCAATTACATGAAGAACATTAAGCAATTGACGTTTGTACTCATGGAATCTTTTTATTTGCACATCAAACATTGATTCGGGATTGATAGTAACACCAAGATTTGTTTCAATGTAATCAGCGAGCCTACGCTTGTTTGCCCATTTAATTCCTCCGAGAGTTTCGAGAAAAGCATCATTATTTGCAAATTTCTCTAAATCGCGGAGTTCCTCTGCATGAGTAATCCAGCGTTCACCAATTTTGTCGGTAATTAATTCTGCAAGATGGGGATTGCATGCGAGCAACCACCTGCGAATGGTTATACCGTTAGTAACATTTTTGATTTTACCCGGATAAATTTTATTAAAATCCTTAAAAATAATATTCTTAAGAATTTCAGTGTGCAATGCAGCAACGCCATTAACCGAATGACAAGCAACAATCGCTAAATGAGCCATTCTCACTTTGCGCTCAGCACCTTCTTTAATAATAGAAAGCCGTGCTAATACCGATTCATCCTTTGTGTAACGTTCTTTTAATTCGTTAACAAATCTGCGATTTATTTCATAAATAATCTGAAGATGACGTGGAAGTAGGTTATCCATTATAGATACAGCCCACTCTTCAAGTGCTTCAGGAACGATAGTGTGGTTGGTATATGCAAAAGTATTGCGAGTTATATCCCAAGCATCTTCCCAGCTTATTTCTTCTTCGTCTATCAAAATTCTCATCAACTCAGGAATTGCAATCACAGGGTGAGTATCGTTTAATTGGATAGCAATTTTATTTGGAAACTCTGAGAAAGTGTTATGAGTTACTTTGTATTTTCTAATGATATCCTGCAGTGAAGCCGTAACGAAAAAGAACTGCTGTTTCAATCGAAGGAATTTTCCCTCAGTGTAAGTATCGTTAGGATACAAAACTTTTGAAATGTTCTCAGAGATATTTTTCCGTTCAACTGCAGCAACATAATTACCATCGTTAAACTCTTTGAAAGAGAACTCATTTGTTGCCTTTGCGGCCCACAGACGTAAGTTGTTTACAGTGTCGTTGTGGAACCCGGGTACGGGAACATCATACGCAACAGCGAGCACATCTTCGGTATCAACCCAGTTGAACTTAATATGTCCATATTCATCTGCTTTAGTACTGATTTTTCCAAAAAACTTAACTCGGTAAACAAGCTCACGACGTTGAATTTCCCATGGATTGCCGTAGCTCAACCAATTGTCGGGTTGCTCAACCTGCTCGCCATTTTCGATTTGTTGTTTGAAAATACCAAACTCGTATCTAATACCATAACCAAATGCCGGCAGTTTTAATGTTGCCATTGAGTCGAGGAAGCATGCAGCAAGGCGACCTAAACCACCATTGCCAAGAGCCATATCGGGTTCTTCCTCAATAACTTCGGTGAGGTTATAGCCATCCTTTTTTAGAATGTCTCTGCACTCATCGTAATAGTTCATATTAATAAGAGCGTTGGTTAGCAAACGACCCATTAAAAACTCTAATGAGAGGTAGTAAACACGTTTTACGTCTTTAGCCATATACACATATTGGGTTCTGAGCCAACGTCTTACTAATCGATCTTTAATCGATAGAGATAGAGCAAAATAGATATCGTTTTTTGTTGCAGTAATTTTATTTTTAACGAGAACGAATTCCATATGTTCCGAAAACTGATTCGAAAGAGGAATATCCTCTAACGTATCACTTTTGGTAAAAAATAGTTCGTCACTGTTCTGAATCATAGTTATCCTTCAATTAAAAGATAAAGTCTTTATCAATTTCCGAAAGTAGTTTCCCTATAATATCTTTTTCGGACACGATAGGATTTTCAATACCCCAATTTACGCCAACGGCGGAATCAGAGTAGAGAAGAGTACGCTCGGAGTTTTTATTATAATAATGGGTACACTTGTACGAAAATACAGCAAATTCACTTAAAACAGCAAACCCGTGAGCAAATCCGGGTGGAATCCAAAGTTGATAGCGATTCTCTTCTGAAAGTTCCTGTGCTACATATTTACCAAACGTTGGTGAACCATGTCTGATATCAACAGCAACATCCAAAACTTTACCGGAAATTACCTGGCAAAGTTTTCCCTGTGCAAATGGGGGTATTTGGTAGTGCAAACCACGCAAAACACTTTTTGTTGAAGTTGAAAAATTATCTTGCACAAAATTCCCTACGATACCATGCTCGTTGTAGCGTTGTTGAGAAAAACTCTCCCAAAACTGGCCACGAGCATCGCCAAACACTGCCGGCTGAACTAACAACACGCCAGAAATTTCAAACTTAGAAGTTTTCATTATTCAGCACTTTCGTGAAAAACTCTTTCAAGATAAGTTCTATACATACTTTTTGGCATTGCGTTAATGACAGCAGCAAATTGCTCTCGAGAAATAAATTTCTTGAAATAAGCAATTTCTTCAAGGCAAGCAACCTTGAGACCTTGACGCTCTTCAATTACACCAAAAAAGTTTGAGGCCTGCAAAAGTGCCTCAGGAGTTCCTGTGTCAAGCCATGCTACTCCGCGATTGATTTTCTCAACCCGAAGGTCACCACGGTTTAAGTAAACAACATTTACATCGGTTATTTCCAATTCACCTCTTGCACTTGGCTTCAGGTTTTTGGAGATTTCAACAACTTTGTTGTCATACACATAAAGTCCAGGTACAGCAAAACTTGATTTTGGTTTCTCGGGCTTCTCTTCAATAGAAAGTACTTTACCTTCTTTGTCAAATTCAACAATACCATATCTCTCAGGGTCGTTTACACGATAGCCAAATACCACAGCCCCTGATTTATGGTTTTGTACAAGATTGTGAATAAAATCCAAGCGACCAAAAAAGATATTATCGCCGAGAATGAGAGTAACCGCATCATCGCCAATAAAATCAGCACCAAGAATAAATGCCTCAGCAATGCCATTAGGAGCAGATTGTACTTTGTACGATATGGTAACACCTAAATGGGAACCAT
>CALKUG010000057.1 GCA_937996765.1 uncultured Ignavibacteria bacterium | reverse complement strand
CGACACTCTTGCTATTTTCAAAACCGAAACCTTTTTGATGGTGGCAATGGGTGAAAGCGGATGTGATAAAATTGTTGATTCTGTTTTTGTGAATATTTGTGATTCTCCCTTACCACAATGGCTGAACTCGTTACCGCAAGAAAATAACTATTGGTATGCAGTTGGGATGGCTCCTTTATATTATTACGAAAAATCTTCGTGGGAGCAATCGGAGTACCACGCCCTGATGAATTTATTCAGAACCGCTGGTACTGAAATGAAATCATACCAAAAAGGAGAGAGCGAAACGGGTTTAGTGCATTATGCTTCAAACGAGGGTGAGATAACCTTACGCGGAATTGTGGTTGTTGCCCGTTGGCGCGAATGTGCTAAAGATATTTTTTACACACTGATGCGTGTGCCCAAACAGTAGGAGCAATTATGAAAGTGTTTATTGGTTTTTTGTTTGTAATAGTTTTGTTGAACACGGTGTTGTTTGCACAGGATGACGAATACCAAAAGTGGTTAAAACAACAGCAACAAGAGTTTCAGGATTTTCAAAGCAAACAAGATAAAGAGTTTCTGAAATTCCTCGAAAAACAGTGGGTCAAAAAAAATGTGGAGCAACCTAAAAAACAGGAGGATGCACCTAAACCCGTTCAGATTCCCGCACCTCCCGTAAAAAAGGAAACAAAGCAGGAGATAGTACCCGCTCAAAAGGAAGCAAGTCCCGTTGCACCTGTTCAACCACCAAAGTTGCCCGAACCTTTACCCGTTCCCGCACCGGCACCAAAAGTTGAGCCGCAACAAACACCCGTTGCAATTCCCGAGCTTGTAAATTCTTCGTATAACTTTTTTGGTGAAACTGTTACACTCGCCGCTTCAAAAGAGTTTGCCTATTCATTCCCAACATCGTTGGAGGGCAAAGTTATTGCTCAGTTTTGGGAACACGTCAGTAAAAAAGATGATGGTTCATTGCTCCGCGCACTACTTGAAAAGGCGAAAGCACTCCAATTAAACGATTACGGATTCGCTGAACTTGTTTATCAAACATCGCCCGCATGGTGCAAAACAGCATCACAAAAAAATATTTTTACATGGTACATGCTCACCAAAGCGGGTTATAGTTGTAAAGTGGGATACAACCCACAGAGTGTTTTGCTGTTTATTGAATCAAGCACCATGATGTATGCCAGAAGGTATCTGCATAACAGAGAAGAGAACCGTAAGTTTTATGTGTTCGATTTTAGCGGTACGCAAAACGTAAGTGAAACCGTTTCCATTTACGAAGGTGATTTCCCGGGAGCAACGCGCATTTTTTCTCCCGCTATAAATCAAATTCCCGTTTTTACGCAAGCACAGCATACGCGTAATGTGCGTATCATTGTTTCAGGCAAACCTGTTGAAATCACACTGCAATCCAATAGTTCTGCAATAGAGTTCCTGAAAAATTATCCGCAAACCGATTGGGTGATCTATGCAAACGCATCACCCGTTAGCACTTCGGGCACAAAACTCTTGGAACAATTGCGTCCCTTGTTACAAGGTAAATCCGAATCCGAGCAGCTGAATCTGCTTTTGTATTTTGTGCAAGTAGCAACCGAGTATGCAACCGATCAGGAGCAATTTAAAATCGAAAAACCCCTGTTTGTTGAAGAGTCGTTGTTTTATCCAAAATCTGATTGTGAGGATAGGTCTGTATTGTTTGCGTATTTAGTCCGCAAGCTATTAGCGAAGGAAGTAATACTGCTCGATTATCCCGGACACATAGCCGCCGCTGTAAAAGTGGATTTTGCGATAGCGGGTGATTATGTAAAAGTAGGCGAAGAAAACTACTTGATATGCGACCCCACGTACATCGGGGCAGAAATTGGCACTGCAATGCCTGCGTTTAAATCTGTTTCACCAAATAT
>CALKUG010000056.1 GCA_937996765.1 uncultured Ignavibacteria bacterium | reverse complement strand
GGAGAAGTACTAAAATGATTGACCAAGTCCACCCACTTACTTCGTTCAAGCAAAGAGAAGTATTTGCTGTGCAATCAAACCCCGAAATTAATTCTTTAATGAGAAAGTGGCAAGAGGGAGAACTAATACTGCAGGCAGACTTCCAACGCTCTTTCGTTTGGGACACAAAACTTGCATCACGTTTAATTGAGTCTGTTTTAATTGATATTCCAATACCAATAATTTATTTATCTGAGGAAGAAGATGGAAAAGAGTATGTTATCGATGGGCAGCAAAGGTTAACTGCTTTCTTTTCATTTATTTCAGGTAAATTACCCAACCCCCAACTTCCCCACAATAGAGTTTTTCGATTGAATGGGTTTAATATTTTCAACTAACTTAAAGGTAAGAATTTTGCTGAACTTGAATACAGTCTTCAAAAAAAAATTCGAAATACGTCTCTTCGAACAATTACCTTTAATAACTACTCTGACCCCGAATTAAAATTTGAGGTTTTCGAACGATTAAATTCAGGTTCGGTTTCGCTCAATAACCAAGAATTAAGAAACTGTATATACCGAGGAAGGTATAATGAGTTATTAAAAAGGATTTCTCAAAGTAAGGATTTCACTTTTATCTCCAATTTCAAACATCCCGACAGCAGAATGAAAGATATTGAGCTGGTATTAAGATTTGCAGCCTTCTATCACAATGATTACCGAGAATATAAACCGCCAATGAAAACTTTCTTAAACAATGAAATGGTAAAGAATAAAAATATTTCTGATTCAAAGTTAGAAGAGCTGGCTCAATGTTTTTTAACGGCTTGTTCATTAATAAGAGCGGCGTTTGGTACAAACTCATTTAAGAAATATTATATCGGAAATGAAAAAAATCATAATGGCAATTGGGAATTAAAAGTCTTCAATACTTCCATTTTCGACATTATGATGTACTCGTTTTCTAAATATAATGCAACTCTTATTACAAAAAACTTGGATGCTATTAGGGAAGCCTTTTTATGGCTAATCACGAATGATTCTGATTTTTTAAATTCCATTGAAGTGTCAACAAGTTCAACTAAAGCAGTTTCTGATCGCTTCTCCAAATGGTTATCTATTTTTGAAGAAATTCTTGAAAACAATAATGATTTCAACAGAAGTATTAAAAGTAAAATACTTGAAGCTCAACAAGTGAGATGTCCAAAGTGTAACCATATTATCGAAACGTTAGATGATGGTGTTTTCAAAAACCAGGATTATTGGCTTTCAATTTTCGACTTTGAGAAAAACAATCAACTTTATCACCGTTATTGTGTAAACCCTAATGTGTATATTCGAGAAACCAAACGGGGCAAAGTGAGAGAATCACTTCCTAAGGGTTGCCATTTAGATGGGAGACATTTTGAAAGTGCTAGGCAAGGACTAAACTGGTTAGTCAAGATTGGCAAAGTTCCTCAACATCAGGTACCGACTAGCTCATTCAATGCCCATGAATGGCTTGCAATAAAACAGAACGTTTTCGGTTATTCATATTTAAGAGACAGAGAATAAAATAACTTTAATGAAACCAGCGAACCACACCAACAACTTTACCAAGAATCGAGAAATCTTTTGCACTGGTAATCTCGATAGGTTGGTATTTATCGTTTTCGGGCTTCAGTAAAATTTTATTTGTTAACCGCTCAAATCTTTTCACTGTTGCTTCATCTTCAATAAGTGCAACTACTATATCGTTGTTTTTTGGAGCGTTATCAGGAGCTACAATAACATAATCACGCTCGTAAATTCCAGCGTTCATCATACTATCGCCCTTTACTTTCAAGGCAAAAACATTATCGGAGCGGTTCAGGAAAGCAGAATCTACAATTAAACTGCCTTCTCTGTTTTCTAATGCAAAAATAGGAAGACCTGCAGCAACTGTTCCGATAATCGGAATTTCGCGATATGGAGAATGTGATGAATGAGAGTTTTGTGGGGCTTCGGTTAGTGCCACTTGCGAAAGCACAGTAATACCTCGGCTGGTGTTATTCTCAACCTTAATCATTCCCTTTTTTGCCAAAGCATCTAAATGTCGCTTTACACCAAAGGTTGATTTCATTTTAAACTGTGTTGCTATTTCACGCAAGGTCGGTGGATAGCCGATTTCATTTTGGAAACTCACAATAAACGATAAAATTTCCGTTTGTCTTGCTGTTACACTCTTTGTCATCTTGTACCTCAATACTGTTCATATGTTCACTACAAATATAGTGAACATATTAGCACTTGTCAAGAGTTATTTTTGTGACCCGGCTTTAAAACAGAAAGGGCCGGTATAAAACCGACCCTAAAACAACTTTTTTCGAAATAAAAACGCAACTTAGGCTTCTTGTGCAACCGGCATGAGTTTGGAAATCCATCCGTATTTATCTTCGAGTCTGCAGCGTTGTATTCCGGAAATTTCTTCCATTAGTTCAACAGCTAAGTCATCAGGCTCACCGTTGTTGATTACCATTTCCATATCTTTAAATCTAAGATGTGAAACCGAGGATATAACAGCAGCAGTACCGGTTCCAAAAATACCTAATACTTCGCCTGCCTTGTATCTATCCACTACCTCATTCAAAGAGAGTAGTCTTTCACTCACCTTTAAGCTTTTATCGCGTAGGATTTTGAGTACGGAATTTCTTGTTATACCTGGCAGAATGCCACCTGTTAATTTAGGTGTTACTATCTCATCGTTAAACCGAACAAAGATGTTCATGGTGCCAACTTCTTCAACATATTTTAGCTCAACCGCATCCAGCCACAAAACTTGTGTGTATCCTTCTTTTTTTGCGAGTTCAACACCTAAAAGACTTGCTGCATAGTTAGCGGCTGTTTTGCATTCGCCAAGACCTTTACGTACTGCACGAACATATTCATCCTGTACCAAAATTTTCACAGGTTTAAAACCTTCAGGGTAGTAAGGACCAACCGGCGAAAGCATCACAATAAATTTATATGTTGATGAAGGTCGCACACCAAAAGCAGGCTCATCTGCTATCATAAAAGGACGAATATACAATGAGTCTTCCAAATTTTTTGGAACCCAATCTTTCTCAACTGCTACCAACTCATGAATTGCTTGGAGCGCATCGGCCGGGTTCACCTCAGGCATACAAATACGACGTGCAGAATTGTTGAGACGCTCAATATTTTTTTCAGGTCTAAATAAAACTATTTCATTATTTACGGTATGATACGCTTTTAAACCTTCAAATAAGGTTTGTCCGTAATGAAAAATCATTGCTGCCGGGTGAATCTCCATATTGCCAAGAGGTTTGATAACGGCATTATGCCAACCCTTTTCATCGGAATAATCCATTTCAAAAAAATGTTCCGTGAAATACTTACCAAAGCCCAATTGCTGAGGAAGTACCGGAGGGGTTTCGCGTTTGTTTAACCTATATTCTATTTCCATAATCTAACCTTTAAGAGTAGTGAGTTAGCATTTTTTTTCATTTGGTTTTTAAAATATAGTCAATTCTTCAAAATATCAAGTTGAATCGGTAAACATAATATGTTTTTTTCCGTTTTTAGGATGAACGGTAAATCGATGAGTAAATTTTACAAAAATTATAATAAAATTTTTATTTTTTTATTTGTTTGTTGTTTTATAATCCTATAATTTTATCATTATAACTTTTTTACAGTTCGCTATAATCACATAAAAAAGTTCGAATGGGCTAAGATAATTTATTTAATAGACTCAAGATTGTAGAGATTAATGGAATCTGCTAATAAACGGAATGTTTTGTCGGATTTCCTGAGCACCCTTCTATTAAACATAGACCAGAAGGGCTTGATAGTCTATGCAAATTCCTCATTTTTCCGACTTACAGGGTATTCCGAAGAAGAAATTATCGGCAAATCCATCTTTCCCCTTTTAAAACAAGCTGATGCAGAGCACTTTAAAGGTCGCTTGGCCATTGCTTCAACAGCTTATGGAAAAGTTTTTAGATACCATATTGGCTTTCAAAAAAAGGATCAAGAAGAGTTAAAAGTTGAACTTACTATTTCAAATCAGCTTAATCATCCCGATCTGAAATGCATCATTGTAGAAGCAAGAGAATCTGCTTATCAAACGATCTCCCACGAAGTAGGTCTTTCAGACGAGAACCTATTTAAACTCATTTGGCATAACTCGCAAGATGCAATGCGTTTAGTTGATGAGAATGGTATTATGCTTATGGTTAATCAAGCATTTTGCAAGTCTGTAGAAAAAACTGAAGAAGAATTGATTGGCAGAGAACTTTCCATAATATACAACTCGAGTATGAAGGAAATTTCGGATGCAGATGCAAGACGTGAGCAACTCGAGCATTTTAAAGTTAATATGGGTGAGCGGAATGTACCCGTACATTTAGAGAAACAACTCTTTTTATGGAACGTGAAAAAAGTTTGGTTCGAACTTTCTAACGCATATCTCACGCACCCTGATGGAAGAATTTTATTATTAAGTGTGTTTAGAGATACCACAGAGAAGAAATTAGCAGAACGGCGTGTTAGGGAGAGCGAATCTTTGTTCAGGGGTATTTTTAATACCTCACCCTTAGGGATTGTGACCCTTGATATTAAAACCAAATTGATAACAAATGCAAATCCGGCTTTTGTAAAAATGCTTGGTTATTCAATTGAAGAGCTAACAACTATGCCATTGGGTGAATTTACATCTTCTTCTTCGCGAAATTCAGAGCGTGAGGGAATCGAAAAGATGTTACGTGGTGAACTTGCAGTTTATGAAAACGAAAAGGCATATCTCCGAAAAGATGGTACAGCTTTTACCGCCAAGCTTTTTCTTACTTTTCTCAGGGATCATAATGATGAACCCACTTTAATGTTAGGCATTATTGATGATATTACAGACGCAGAAGAAATGAAGCGCCGACTAACTCAATTGGTTTCAGAATTAAGACACAATAATACCTTAAAAGACCGTTTGCTTTCAATTATTTCTCACGATTTGAGAAGTCCTTTTACCGGCTTACTTGGTTTTTCGGATGAGCTCTATCATAATTTTTCATCGCTCGACCCCGAAGAAGTCCACCATTATCACGGTCTGATGTATCGCTCACTGCATTCTCTTTACGATACTCTTGAGAATTTGTTAACATGGACCCGTCTGCAATCCGGTAAGCTTACTGCAAACTTTACCTCTTTTAATTTGGTAAAACTTATTGGCAAAGTTGTTGAGAGTTTTAAAGCCACGTTCGACAAAAAAGGCATACGACTTATTATAGTTGCTCCCGATTCTCTTACTATGCAAGCCGATACTGCTATGATGCAATCCATTTTAACTAACTTGCTTTCGAACGCTTTTAAGTTCAGTTTCAAAGAGGGTGAAATCAGAATTTCGGTAACTGATAGAGGCGGAGAGTTAGTTCTTGCTGTCAGGGATTTTGGGATGGGTATGTCAAAAGATACACTCAACAAAATTACTAAAGACCACAAAACCGTAAGCAGGCAAGGAACCGAAAACGAGCCGGGTACAGGGCTTGGTTTAACAATACTTTATGAAATGGTAGAACTACATGGAGGGGATATGAAAATTAAAAGTATGGAAGGCGAAGGCACCGAAGTGAGCATCACCTTCCCAACAACACAACACTAATTAATTAGTCCTTTTTTAACCATTAATTCAGCGTTTAAAATTGCACCGCCTGCCGCACCACGCACGGTGTTATGCGAAAGAACGGTAAACTTCCAATCGAATAGCGAACATGGTCGTAAACGTCCAATACTTACAGCCATTCCCTTTTCTAAGTTACGATGTAAACGAGGCTGTGGGTATCTCTCATTTTCAAAATAGTAGAGAGGGTGAACCGGAGCGTAAGGCAATTGGAGCTCTTGTGGCAGAGCGCTAAACGATTTCCAAGCTTCGATAATTTCTTCTGCACTTGCTTTTTTTGCTGTTCGGATTTGTACCGATTCAGTATGTCCATCCAATACAGCAACACGATTACATTGTGCGCTAATTGCCATTGATGCAGAAACAAATCCATCTTCTGAGAGCCCACCCAAAATCTTTAATGGTTCGGTCTCCATTTTGTGCTCTTCACCGCCAATAAAAGGAATCAAGTTATCTATGATATCTAATGAGGGCACGCCCGGATAACCTGCTCCTGAAAGTGCCTGCATGGTTACTACATTCACTTCTGTGATCCCAAACAAGTCGTGTATCGGTTTTAATGCCATAACTAAACCAACAGTAGAACAATTTGGATTTGTTACAATAATGCCGCCATTATAATTTTGTTTTGAAACTATATCCAAATGTTGGTGATTCACTTCAGGAACCAAAAGAGGAACATCATTATCAAATCTGTGGTTACGCGCATTGGAGATTACAACAAAACCATTTTTTGCAAATTCGGTTTCAATTTCACCTGCTACATTTGCATCTAAACCTGAAAACAAAATTTTGCTCTCCAAGGGAACCTTACACTCCTTGACAATTAAATTTGCCACAGATTCCGGCATAGGAGTGGACATAAACCAATTGGTTGCCTCTCTATATGTTTTTCCTGCGGAGCGTTCAGAAGCTGCAACTTCGGCAACTTCAAACCACGGATGATTGTTGAGCAATTCTATAAATTTTTGTCCGACACTTCCGGTCGCACCTAACACTGCTACTTTTATTTTTTTGTCCATTGTTTAACCTTGTTCATATTTATAAGTTCTGAGCATATTTTTTTTGTGCAACATCAATTATTCTAAAGTTTTTCCTGCTTTAATAATATCGGCAAGCACACCTGACGCTGTAACAACACCGCCTGCCCCCGGACCGGAAACCACTAAAGGTCTTTCAGTATAAATCCTTGTTGTAAAAGCTATAACACTATTTCCCGGTTCGAACCGATACAAAGGATGCTCAGGACCAACTGCTGTTAGACTTGCGGAGCATTTACCCTTTTCCATCTTCGCTATGTATCTCAAAACCTTACCTTCTTTTTGAGCTTCGGCAAGTCGTTTATCAAATACAGCATCATAGTTGCTCATCTGTTGCAAAAAGTCATCAACACTTTTTAGATTTCTGAGCTTGGCAGGCACTAAGTTTTCTACTTTCACATCTTTTAACTCAATATCGTATTTCGATTCACGCGCAAGAATTAATAATTTTCTTGCAGCATCAAGTCCATTAAGGTCATCACGCGGATCGGGTTCTGTGAATCCTTGCTCCTTTGCTTTAACCACAAGCTTACTGAAAGGTAGTGTTCCATCAAAAGCCGCAAACAAATACCCAAGTGTACCGCTGAGTATTCCTTCAATTTTTACAATTTCATCACCTGAATCTATAAGATGTTGAACAGTTGAAATCACGGGTAAAGCCGCTCCTACATTGGTTGCGTAGTAAAAACCGGAGTTTCCCGAAGTAGCTGCATCGCGCAACTTTTTGTAAAATTTAATATTACCTGCATTTGCTTTTTTATTAGGAGTAATAACCGGGATTCCCGAGGCAAGTATTTTTTCGTAAAACGGAATAAATGTGTTTCCTGCTGTGCAATCCACAAACACCTTTTCTTTTCTATCATCCTTTAGAACAGAATGAACAAATAAAGCGGGATCTTGTTTTGCATCGGAGTCGTTTAACTCCTTTTTCCAAGAACTGGTGTTCATGCCCATATATTCAAAAGCCATTTTCCGCGAGTTGGCAATTCCCACAATGCGAAGATCAAGACCTTTACGAGATTTGATTGTTTCGCCACGTTCTGCAATTAAATCAATTAGTGAAGAGCCCACTAAACCTGCACCTGCCAAATAAATATTTACTTCGCTTACATCGGATTTGAACATACCCTTATGTAATACACGCAGAGCTTTGGGTTCATCCTTTTTATCAACAACCAACGAGATGTTTCTTTCAGAAGGTCCTTGAGCAATGGCAATAATGTTTATTCCGTTTTCGCCTAATGAGCTAAACACTTTGCCTGCTGTACCGGGCCTCTTGGACATTTGATCGCCCACAAGCGCTATTACAGATAGACTCCCTTCGGAGAATACCGAACTAATTTTTCCTTCTTTCATCTCGTAGCGTAACTCATCCGAAATGGCTTTAACAGCGGCACTTGCCTGTTTAGGAGGAACTGCCATACAGAGAGAGTATTGAGAAGAACCCTGTACAATCAAAAAGGCGGAAATACCTTTATTCGCCAATGCCTCAAAAATTCGTGCGGTAAAACCTACTCCACCAAACAAGCCCGCACCATTGATACGAATTAAGCTGGTATCATCGATAGAAGTTATACCCTTCACTTGATAATCATCGGTTGATTTTTTGGAAGAAATAAGTGTGCCCGGATGAGTGGGCTCAAAAGTATTTTTAATACGAAGAGGAATATTTTTTAACAATGCCGGTTGCATGGTAGGAGGATAAATTACCTTCGCACCAAAATGTGCCATTTCCATTGCCTCTTCGTAACTCATTGTCTCGAGTGAAAAAGCATTGCTCACTTTACGGGGGTCGGCGGTAAGAACTCCGTTTACATCAGTCCATATCTCAATCTCTTTTACATTAAGAGCCGCACCAAAAAGCGAAGCAGTTAAATCACTACCACCTCTTCCGATAGTTGTTGTTTCATTTTTTAGAGTTGAGCCGATAAAACCTGTAATAATTTTGGTTGATTTACTTTTCTTGAAATACGCGCGAATATTTTTGTCGGTAAGATCATACATAACCGAGGCGTTATTAAAAACGGTGTCGGTTTTAACAAGCAAACGTGCATCCACGTATTCGCATTCAAAACCTACCGAAAGCAGCGCATCGGCAATAATCTTAGATGAAAGACGCTCGCCAAAACTAAAAACAAAATCCATTGAGCGCGCTGTTAACTCTTTAAGCAAAAACACTCCATGCACCACTTCACGAAGTTCACGCATGGTATCATGGAAAAATAGAAGTGTTTCTTTACGCTGTTTTGCCGAAATAAGTTCATCAATGGCTTTTTGATGTCTTTCTTCTAAGGAGAACAGCATATCAAGATAACGAGGAGTACCGGTTGCAGCCATTTTTGCAATTTCCTGAAGGGAATCAGTCACTCCCTGAAATGCTGAAAAAACAACTGCAATTTCACGATGCTTTTTTTTGGATTGCTGAACAATCTGCATCACTTGTTTTATTCTCTCTGTTGTACCAACAGAAGAACCGCCGAATTTAAGAATAACCATGGTACTACCCTATCCTTATCTTAGAAAGGTTTTACAATTAACAAAACGTGAATTTTTTCCGAGGAGTTTTGAAGAAAAAATATTTCCAGTCACCCTGCTGTGACCCTGAGCAAGGGCCTGCGGAAAAAAAATAATTTACGACCTGCAAAATACAACTAATAAAACAGAGATACAGGGGGTTTTAAAGGATATTTTTTAACTAATTGGAATAATGAATGAAGACTCATTTCCTAAAAATAATTATACAGCTCATTTAGAACAATCACCATTCATTAATGAATATTAATAATACTTGATTTATACCTTGACATTTTCACTAATATTTTTTAAGTTTGAATCACGATTCATTTTTCAAAGTTAATCATAAAAGGATTTAACAATGCGAGTAAAAGAAGGAAACAAAGATCAGGCGATTATGAATGCTGCGATCAGTGTTTTTGCACATCATGGTTTTCATAAAGCAAAAATTCATAAAGTAGCTGAACTTGCCAATGTAGCAATCGGCAGTATCTATTTGTATTACAAGAGCAAAGAAGATATTCTTGTAAAAATTTATGATAATGTTTGGAAACGGCTCTATGCAGAGGCATCACTAATACACAAACGTACCGATGCAAATAGCTCTGAAAAATTAGATGCATTATTCAGCGCATATTTTAACACCTTCGAAACTAATCCTGAATTGGCAAAAGTATTTGTGAACGAACAGGATTATCTTTCAGAGCGTGGCAAAAATAGTACTACCTACTATTCGATGTTCTTCGAAGTTTCTGAACAGATTATTAAAGAAGGCATTAAAGGCGGTGAAATTCGTTCGGATGTAAATGTTGCAGCCCTTAGAGTATTTATTCTCGGTGGTGTTCGTAGCGTTCTCAGAGAATGGGCGTTCAATCCTGGTGTAGCATCAATTCAACAGTACCGCGAAACCATTTCCTCTACAATCAAACGTGGTATTATAATAAGTTAATTGCAGGTCAATAGTGAAACAGTTTATCACAGTCGCCCTTTATATTGTAGCGATAAGCTTAACGTCACTTGCTCAAGAAAGCACTCTAACACTTGAGCAGGCAGTAAATGTGGCACTGGTTAATAACCCCAAAGTACAGCAGTATTCCATGCGGGTAAAACAAAAAGACTTGGCTGATTTAAATGCGTGGGGAAATTTTCTCCCCACGCTTTCTATTCAGGCAGGTTTTAATCATCTTAATGATCCACTCTCAATTTCGCTCGATCCGATTCGTCAGGCAATGATTGCTTTGCAAACCAAAAACGAAGTTGAGTTTAAGAATCTTTATACCTTAATTTCAACAGGCTCAACTCTCTCCGATGCAAATAAGCAACTTGTTGCTCAAGCCGCAAAAGCCGGACTCGAAAAACAACTGCCTGCATTTGAATCGCAGTTAAAGCGACAGGATTACTGGAAGGGTTCGCTTCGGCTTATTCAACCATTATTTACTGGTGGTAAGTTAATTGCAGCAAAAGATTTTTCGAGTAGTAAATACGATGAATCACTCGTTGAATTACAAACTGTGAAAAACGAAATCACTGCCGAAGTAACAAGTTACTATCTCTCTGTTGTGCTTATGCAAGAAGTTGTAAAAGTCCGCAGAGATGTGGTATCAGGAATTGAACGCCATGTTCTTCTTGCAGAGAAATTACTTGCCGAGGGGCTCATCTCCCAATTCAACGTTTTACGTGCAAAAACTGCATTAGCTGATGCCAAAAAGAATTTACAACAAGATAGTACCAAGCTCTCAATTGCTACTTTAGCACTTTTGAGTACTATGGGTGATACTTCTGTATCCGTTAAACTCAATGAGGGTTTACTATTTTTTGAATCTAATATGAATTCTGACTCATTAATCGCCACAGCAAAAATCAACCAACCTGCCTTTCAATTACTCGCATTAAAAAAGGAACAAGCAGCAATTGGTTATACCTCTGAACTAAGCAAATTTATGCCCACAATTGTTGCATTCGGTGAATATGAATTATTCCCTGAATATCTATCTGCTCTTGAGCCGGAATGGGTTGTAGGCGTACAAGCTCAATTCACATTATTCAACGGATTTAAGGACTATCACTCACTTCAAATAGCTGAGTATGTTGAAAAAGAAGTTGATTATGCGGAGCTGGATGTTGAACGGAAAATTGCATTGTTGGTAAATAAACATTATCGCGAAGTGCTTTCGGCTCAACAAAACTACACATTATGTGAGGATGCGATTCTTTTTGCACAGGAGAATCTAAGACTTAATCAAAAGCGATTTGAAACCGGTTTAGGTACTTCGCTTGAGTTAATAGATGCGCAACTCCAATTAGAAAAAGCTCTTATTGATTCTCGAATTGCGCTCTTTAACTACTATTCTTCATTAAATGCATTGTCCCTCACCACCGGTGATCACACTGTTTTTTATTCACTATGGAATTCTTCGCAAGGTAATTAGTATGAAATCAAATAAATCAATAGCAATTGTGGCTTTACCCCTTACTGCTGTTCTTCTTGGAGTTATCGGTTTTTTAATTTGGGGTGGAGGTAGTCAAGCCCCTGTTTACAACGGTATTGTTGATGCAACACAAGTTGATGTTGCCGCCAAGATAGCCGGAAGAATTGATAGCCTTTACGTACTGGAAGGGGATAAAATTCAAAAAGGCGATACCCTTGCTCGCTTAACAGGGCGTGAATTAGATGCTAAACTTCGTCAAACCCAAGCATTGATGGAGCAAGCTAAGTATAAATATATAATGGCAGGAAATGGTGCGCGAACCGAAGAACGCCAGGCAGTAAAAAATATGCTCGAGGCAGCAAAACATCAATTCTCATTAGCCGAGAAAACCTATAAACGTATGATGTCTATGTACAAGGATTCACTTATTTCCAAACAAGATATGGATACACATGAATTCCGCTACCTCTCTGCAAAAGAACAGATGGAGGCAGCTCAAGCTAAGTTTGATATGGTTGAGGCAGGTGTGCGTTTTGAAGAACTTCGCATGGCCCAAGAATTATTTAACCAAGCCCAAGGCGGTGTTGATGAAGTTCAAGTGTATCACGATGAGCTTATTCTCAGAGCTCCCGTATCAGGTGAAATCGTGAAACGTATTGTAAATCCCGGTGAAATTGCTTCGGCAGGTTACCCGGTGTTTACCATTCTTCAACCCGAAGATTCGTGGATTACTCTCACGGTTAAAGAAACAGAACTACAACAATTCACCAAAGGAACAAAGCATAAAGGAACAGTTCCTGCATTAGGGAATAAACAAATTTCTTGTGAAGTAGTATTTGTCTCCGCAATGGGTGATTTCGCTAACTGGCGTCCTACAAACCAAAAAGGTGGATTTGACATAAAAACTTTTGAAGTGCGATTAAGACCGGAATCACCTGTCGAAAATCTTCGCCCAGGTATGACAGTTCAATTTATTGTGACAAAGTAACCCAATGAGCATTTTCTTGAAATCTGTTCTGGCAGTAAGCATTCGTGAATTCAGGCGAACTATAGATAAAAAATCTTCTTTGGTAATTGCTTTTGCCGTTCCAATTCTCTTGTCGGTTTTTTTTGGTTTTGTTTTTTCGAAAGCAATAATTACCAAGTTGCCGATTGGTATTGTGGATAATGACCGGAGCGCACTTTCAAGCACCGTTATTAAATTTCTTTCGGCTTCAGCATCTATGGATTTAAAAGAACAATTTGCAAATGTTGAACAAGCAGAATTTGCCATAAAGAGTGGCAAAATTGATGCGTACTTTTTCATCCCCAAAGGGTTTGGAGATGAAGTTAAAAAAAGCAAACAGGTACAACCACAGCTTTACATTAACTCAATGAATCTCTTGAAAAATACATCAATTTACAAAGATGCCGCCACAATCTTTAAAACAGTGAGCGGAGGTGTACTTCTTAAAAAATTACGCTCCGCAGGTATGACTGAAGAACAAGCAATGGCGAGGATAAATCCTATTGTTATTGAAACAAAAACACTGTATAACTCAAACTATAGCTACAGTACGTATTTGTTACCGGGATTAAGTCTTGTAACATTACAGATGGTTATAATGCTATTGGCAGCGTTGAGTGTAAATAATGAAATAAACTTAGGAACTCTAAATACTCTATTAGAATCTTCGCATAGGTCTATTTCGGCTATAATGATAGGGAAAGCCATAACACATATTGCTATTCAATTTGTAAACTCCATGATAATGTTACTTATCATTTTCCCGTTGTTTAGTGTGGAGCATTTCGGAGGAATTGTGACCCTTATTCCGTTTATTCTTTTGTTTCTTGCTTCGAGTTTTGCTGCGGGATTTTTAATATCCACCATTACAACCGACGAAATGTCTGCAACCGAAGCGGCATTAGTTGTGAATACACCCGCTTTTATTTTTAGTGGTTTAACTTTCCCCTTGTGGAGTATGCCCGTTGTTCACGAAACGTT
>CALKUG010000055.1 GCA_937996765.1 uncultured Ignavibacteria bacterium | reverse complement strand
CACAACGGTTATAAACCATCTGATTTAATCCGTCGGGGCTATGTGTTGTTGCAACTACAGGACAAACGTTTTCGCAAGGGGCATTATCGCAATGTTGGCACAACATTGGCTGAACGCTCACCTTGGGTTCTTCAGGTGTTCCTGAGTAGTAACGATCAATACGCATCCAGTTCATCTCGCGACCGGCTTTAACCTGGTCCTTACCAACAACGGGTATGTTGTTTTCACTCTGACATGCAACGGCACAAGCTCCGCAACCAATACACTTATTAAGGTCTATTGCCATCCCCCACTTCATTCCGGGGTAGGCAACTTCATTATAGATTTGATAATCGGGGTGATGTGTGCGTTTCTTCTCTAAGAATTTGGAATCTGCTATATACTCTTTAACGGTACCTTCTTGAATAATATCACGTTTGTAGTGAAGGTCTTTTGTTAATTCATCGTCGTATGAATAGTGGTCTTGCGTAGAAACCACTTCATAGGTTCCGCCTGTTTTGGAAACCGATGCGTTGTAATAAACATAAGGACTTACAGAAAGCTCCGAGCCGAGTAACACATTTGCGTTAACGCCCACTCCTTCAGCAACAACCGAGGAGTTTTTTCTGCCAAATCCGAGTTCAACCGCTACGGTATCATCAGCACAACCGGGTTGTAAAACTACGGGTAATTTAACCTTACGATTTCCTACGGTAACTTCAATTACATCATTATCCTTCAAACCAAGCTTTTTACCTGTTTTTTCGGAAAGTGATGCGTAGTTGTCCCAAGTTACTTTGGTGATTGGGTGTGGTAATTCTTGCAACCATCCGTTTCCGGCATATCTTCCGTCGCCAAGATTGATATGCTCAGAAAGTATAACCGCCATTCCCGAACTTGCAGGTAATGACTTTGCTAAGGAAACTGTTGCAGCCGAATTATAACTAAAGCTCCGCTCGCCGGTTTTTTGTTCAATAAAACCATCGTGCAATGCAGCTATAAAAAAGCGTTCGAAAGTAAACGGTGAATTGATTGCAGGGAATACATTATTCAACCAGTAGTTTTTAACGTATTCGTGATAAGTGTTCTCGTTGTAACCGTCAAATTTTTCTTGCATCCAGTTCCAAATCACACCCTCTTTTTGGCGTGTGTTAAACAAAGGTGCAATAACAGGTTGTTGTAATGCCATAAACGATTCGCGTGTTTTAGCATCACCCCACGATTCAAGCATATTATTAATAGGTAATATATAAGTGCTTACTGCCGAGGTTTCGGTTGGTTGCTCGGTTAAGCTAATAACCATAGGTACTTTTGCAAGTGCTTTTTCGTAACCAAGCTCAGATGCAAAATGGTAAACAGGGTTGCTATCCAAATGAATTACCGCTGCAACGTTACCTGTATTCATCTTCCCTACCAACTGTTTTAATTCATCGGTTGTGGAATATACAACTTGACTAACTTCCGCATCATTGGTTTTATAAAGTGCTGTATTACCAAGTAATTCATTGAGTAAGTAAATGGCAATATGTGTTTCTTCACTGAGTTGCTTGCCACCAAAAATTACAGTTTTACCGCGTTTTGCGAGCAAATCACTTACAAGCTGAGCTACATACTTTTTGTTTAATCCGTATTTTTCAACAAATGATGTAAGGTTATATTTACCAAGTTCTGCTGATGCAGCGCCATCCAATGCAATGCTATTGCCTTTTTTGATAATTTCCGAAAGCAACGACATCACAAATCCGTGATGCATATCGGGACGCAAAGCCAAACGATAATCGGCATTTAATCCGGTTAAAGTTAAATTGGCTTCAACCGAATACATTCTGCTGAATTTTTTGTTCTTAATGTCTTTGGTCTCAGAATACATTCTCATCTGTTCAACTCTGTTACCATCGGTTCC
>CALKUG010000054.1 GCA_937996765.1 uncultured Ignavibacteria bacterium | reverse complement strand
TCGGGCGCATATAGAACATTTTCTTTGTCGTTAAGAGCAAAAGTTGTAATACGTGCTTGGTTTGCGTGTCCCGAAACATAGCCATCAGGAATTCTATGAGCCACCCACACAGCGCCTTTTACGTTTGGACCCTTACCGATTAGTTCTAAAATCCAAGCTTCATTTGCATCAACGATTGAAAAGGATTCACCACTACTATAGTAACCATGCTCGTTTACTAACTCAGTCATAACTTTAATCGCTTCACGAGCCGTTGTGGAGCGTTGTAGTGCGATGTATATCAAGCTACCATAGTCTATGAGCCCTTTTGGATTTACGAGCTCTGAGCGACCTCCAAACGTTGTTTCTCCTATGGAAACTTGGAATTCATTCATATTGCCAACCACGTTATAAGTACGGCGAGCTTGAGGAATTCTGCCAAGCCATTTACCGGTATCCCATTCGTAAATATCTAACATAGCTCCTTCTGGATAAAGGGCTGCGGGAAAATGATAAAGTTCACCGTAAAATGTGTAAGAATCAGCTGTGTAGGATAAAAAAGTTGAGCCGTCGTTCGAAGCACCTTTAGTAACAATAAAGTTTGTGCAAGGAACGATGGTTGAATTTATTAGCAAGAGGAGAGTAAGAAAAATGCTCAGTTTTAGTTTCATGGATTTGCCAAGATTAATTAAACAAAATGATTTCCAATATCCGTTTGACTTAAATAGTTATTGTTTGCAATGGATTAAGGTGTTACTACTAAAATAATGATTTCTCGTCAAAGAAAAATGCATATTTCCGTGTTAGTTGCATCCTTATTAATTAAATGGTAGTTTTGAAAATTAGTTCACACAAGAAAATGGATAAAGGATGAAAAGTTTAATAGTTCTTATAAGTATGTTGGCTATATCATTATCAGCGCAAGATTACCCAATTATAAAAAGTGATGCATGGGTAAAACTAACTGAAGGGCTCGCTTTCCCCGAAGGGCCTTCAACAATTCTTGGAACAACATATTTTTCAAACTGTCATGGTGGATGGGTTGGTGCGTATTCAGAGAAGGGGTTGGATACACTCGTCAGTAAAAATACACATCCCGATTTAATAAAAAACACCAATGGTACCATTGCATTAATCGGTGGCGACTTACTTGTCTGTGAGTACGGTTACGGAAAAATTCTTCAAGTAAGCACAGCCGGAGATGTTAAGGAAATCGCTCCACTTCAAACGGGTTATAAGCTTAACAGACCTAATGACTTAGCACAATTTACACATGAGGTATTTTATTTTTCAGATCCAAAATCGTATGATAAAAATATAAAAGATGGTAGAGTTTTTTGGGTGAATCTACGTACCGGTGAGTTAAAGGTTGTTGCTGAAAATTTAGCATTCCCAAACGGTATCGTTTTTTCACATAATCGAAAAACGCTGTATCTCTGTGAATCAGCCGAGCAAGTGATTTTAAAGTTTGATGTTGATGCCTACGGTGAGTTAACAAATAGACAGGTATTTTTGGAGCTCCCCGGTGGCGACCCTGATGGATTAATGCTCGATGATGACGGGAATATTTATGTTGCCCACTTTGGCGGTTCAGCAGTTTGGGTGGTTTCTCCTGAAGGTAAAATTATTAAGAAAATAGAAACCCCTGGAAGTAAACCTTCAAATCTTGAATTCATAGGCGAATATTTTGAGGAGATTGTTATAACCGAAACAGAAACAAATGCTCTTTATAAATTAAGAATTAAGAATTGATAGAAAATGGACTCAGGACTCAGGACTCAGGGAATTGAGAATTGAGAATTGAGAATTAAAAGGAGGACTCAGGACTCGGGACTAAGGACTTGGGGCAATCGAAATTGGGAATTAAACTAACAATTATTGTGGGAAATGCCGGATTTTATTCTAATACCCCGTAGGGGTTTAACATTGGTGGAAAAAGATTAGGTTTAAAATAATTAAGGTCTGCTTTTAGCAGACCTTAAACCAATTAGCTGGTGGGCGAACAGGGATTTGAACC
>CALKUG010000053.1 GCA_937996765.1 uncultured Ignavibacteria bacterium | reverse complement strand
CGGAATCTTGTAGATCAATTCTGTTTTTCCCTTTATGCAAATTCTCAAAAGCTTCTTGAAGTTGAGTGTTAAGGTGACCCTGTTCTTTTGTCATTCTACAATCCTAATCTATATCTCGCATTGTGTCAAAAAGTTCTTTGAATTTAAGGAGTTTTCTTTGAGCCATGTCGCCCATCTTTGCAACTCGTGATGCTGATTTTAAAAGTGTTTCATATTTCTCAGCAAGTTTGAGATACTCCATCATTAACATTTCTTGTGTTAAACCTTGGGTTTCCTTCACCCTGCTTATTTGTGCGAGGAACGCGCTATACTCCGCAAAAACGTTTTCGCTTGATTCTTGCTTTGCCATCAGATTACTCCTGAATGAGATTAAATGGAACTAATACATCCTCAGCAAATTCATTCCCCATATCTTGAATATCTTCATCATCTTCGGCATAATACCAATTTATAACTCCGGCTCCACCAGCTTTATGGAACACTTCGATTTTTTCAATGATATCAGAAATATATTTTATGGAAGATGAATTCACGTAGTCAACTTTAAAATCAACAATTATTGATTCAGCCCCTTCAAGCATATAACTCGAAATCCAAGAAAGTATAGGCAAAAAAAACTCTGCGGCGTTTTCCGGAAACGAGGAACCCGATAGTTCAATTTTCCCAGCGTTTGCATCGCCAAAAACTTTAAGTGTGCTTTTGGTTTTTTCTATAGTAAGGTTGTTCATAGTGTAATCTCTTTAAATGGTTATGGTAATACAAAGTAAAGTAATGTTGTTTTCATATTCTATAAACTCCAACTCAATTGGATTGCCGGATTTCCTCCTCATCTCTATAAGTCCTAATCCTGCTCCAACCGAGTTTTGAGGTGCGTCCGCTTTTTTCTGTTGTTTGCTTAACTCTTTAAGTGAATCCTCATCTAAGGAATTAAGTTTCTCTATTACATTTTTTATTCTTGTTTGGCCTTCTTGTTCAATTTGATTTTTTGCTTTGATCTTAACACCATTTTCAGTTTGTTCGATTGAGAGAAATCCTTTTCCCGTCCAGGTTATTCCACATTTAATTTTATTCGCAGAGTAACGCTGTATATTCTGAGCAAGCTCTATGGCAATAAACACTAAGGTTTTAAGCAGTTGACTATTCGACTGTAGCAGTGGATGATTTACAATTTCTTCATGCATCCCCTCAATTACTCTCTGAGTAAATGTTCCATCGTATTGGTAAATAGAAATTGGCGTACCCATTACAGACGAATCCCTAAAATTGTAACATCATCACGTTGAATCTCACGGTCTTTGTACTCTTCAAATTTCTTAGTTAATAGCTCTTTTTGCTCGGAACAATTTAACGAACCGAACTCTTGTAATAATGAGAAAAGATTTTTTTTCCCAAATTTTTTATTATAACTATTGTTTTGATCTGGATACCCATCACTAAATAAATAAAGCATATCCTGGGGCTGATACTCAAACGAATGTGTGGTAAATGCCTTCATACCTTCACAGTATTCACCTATGGATTGTTTATCGCCTTTAATTTCTATTAATTCGGAATTTTTTATCAGAACCATTGGTCTTCTTGCGGATGCTAACTTTACTTCAGATAGCTTTTTGTCTATAACACAAACCGAAATATCCATTCCGTCTTTAGTTTGAATATTTCTATTCTTGTTTAATTCTTCGCGAAGTCTAAAATCGAGAAACGACAAAATCTTCCCTGGGTCATCTATACGATCGAACAACACAATCTCGTTTATTAATGTGTTTCCAATCATTGCCATAAGAGCACCCGGTACACCATGTCCGGTACAATCTGCTTGAGCAACAATTACTTTTCCGGAAAGTGAATTTATCCAATAAAAATCGCCACTCACTTTATCCTTTGGTAAAAAGAGCACAAAATGCTCTTTGACCAATTGCTCGAATAACTCATCTGAAGGCAACATAGCACTTTGAATTCGTTGTGCATATTCAATAGAGTCGGTGATGTGTTTGTAAACTTCGGTTAATTGGTTGTTTGCTTGTGTAAGCTCGCTCGTTCTTTTTACAACCCTTGCTTCAAGCTCTGCATTTATTTCTTTTAATTCTTTTTCACGTACTGCTAATGTAGTGCTCATCGCATTGAGATCTATTGACAAATCTTCAAATTCATCTTTAGTTGCGA
>CALKUG010000052.1 GCA_937996765.1 uncultured Ignavibacteria bacterium | reverse complement strand
CTATAGTGATTTAAAATCAGTATCTATAGATTATGGAATCATGGAAAAGAGTAAGAGAGTTTTTCTTACGAAAGGTATCTTTTCATGGAGTGATGTAGGAAGCTGGGAAGAAGTGTTCCAGATATCGGAAAAAAATGATTCGGGTGTAGTATCTGTCGGTAACGTATTTAACGAACACTCAACTGATTCCTATATCTATTCACCGGATAAATTTGCTGCAATAGTAGGTGTTGATAACTTAATTGTGATAAATACTAACGATTCTTTATTGGTGTGTAGAAGAGACAAAGCACAAGATGTAAAAAAAGTTGTTGACTTTTTGAAGCAAAACGAACGCAAAGAATTGTTGTAACTTTGTTAATTTTACATCACATTGATTAATTATATTTGTGCACTATGAAATTATTAATAACTGAAACTGTTGTTCTCGATTTTTACAAAAGAGGACTTTATTCGATACCTGTATCTAAGCAAGATATTATAACTGCATTGGCTTTGGATACAGCAAAGAAAAAAGGCGTAGTTTTTGTAGAAAAGGGTGAAGGTGCTCATGAGCAACAAGCACAGTCGGTACTAATTAAGAATAACCCACAAATTAAATCAGTGAGTATTGGTTGCGATCATACAGGATTTGCTGCCAAACAAGAGGTGATAGTGTATCTAAAATCTCTTGGTTTCAATATTATTGATGAGGGAAGTTACAGCGAGCAAAGTTGTGATTTCCCCGACTATGCCTACAAGGTAGCACAGAGAGTGGTTTCAGGGGAAGTATCATTTGGAATAATGTTGGATGCCACAGGTACTGCGTCAGGTATGGTTGTTAACAAGGTTAAAGGCATACGCGGTGCAGTTTGTTACAATGAGTTTTCGGCACGCAGTGCAAGAGAGCATAATAATGCAAATGTCATCACACTCGGTGCTAAAACATTAGGGATTGAGTTGATTAAGTCAACTATTAAAACTTTTATTGATACCGGCTTTGGCGGTGGAAGACATAAACGCAGAGTAGAAAAAATAATGCTTACAGAGTTAAAATAGTTCAATAAACAATATTAACATTTGCCTCTTGTTTGAATACTAAATAATTATTAGATTTCTTTACTGGATTATTACTCTTCCGGATAAGCCAACCAAAATCCCAATTACAGCTTATATCCCCGGTTAACTTTAGGAAACGCTTGATTATATCAGATGCTATAGTTAAGGATGTTCAAGCTCTAAGTTCAAGTATCTTTTTGATGCAGCTTACTGCTCCTGAAATTTCCTCAATTATCAAACCCGGCCAATTTCTAAACATTAAGGCCGATTCGTTATCATTTCCTTTGCTGCGCAGACCTTTTAGCGTTTGTGATGTGAATGGAGATTCGTTTTCCGTTATGTTCGATATTCACGGTTTGGGTACAAAACTTCTTTCCGAAAAAAAACAAGGCGATGTATTAAACCTTATAGGACCTCTTGGAAATGGGTTTAGTACTCAAGGCGATTTTGATTTAGCAATTATGATTGCAGGTGGATTGGGAATTGCTCCTTTTCCATTTTTAGCTAAGAGTTTTGATAAGAGTGTTTCGCAATTTTTGTTTTACGGTGCCCGCAACAACGAGTATATAGTAGAGTATCCTGGACTGATTAAACCCTTTATCGCAACGGATGATGGCTCATTAGGAGAAAAAGGGAACGTTCTTGACCTACTCAAAAACAATAAGGAAATATTTAACGATAAAAGAGTTAAACTGTTTGTTTGCGGACCAACACCAATGCTTAGGGCAATAGCTGAATTTGCACTTGCCGAAGATTTAGATTGCGAAGTTTCTACGGAATGCGCAATGGCATGTGGATTTGGTATTTGTCAGGGTTGCCCAATTGAAAGCAAAATTCATCCCGAAACCTATGCTTTGGTTTGTAAAGATGGGCCTGTGTTTAATGTAAAAGAGGTTGTAATTTGATGCAACCGGATTTGAGAGTTTCAGTAGGACCAATTAAGCTTAGAAACCCGATTTTGTTAGCTTCAGGCACCGTGGGTTACGGTCCTGAAATTGCTGAGTTTACTGACTTATCAAAAATTGGTGGAATTGTAACAAAGTCATTAAGCCTTAATCCGCGTAAAGGAAATCCGCCTCAGAGGATTGTTGAAACATCCTCCGGAATGCTCAATGCAATCGGTTTGGCTAATGTTGGTGTAGAAGAGTTTATTGAAAAGAAAATCCCTTACCTTGCACAATTTGACACAACGGTTATTTGCAATATTGCTGCAAGTAGTTTTGAAGAATATTATGAATGTGTGTCAATGCTCAGTGGGGAAGAAGTAATAGATGCATTCGAAATCAACGTTTCATGTCCGAACGTAAAAGATGGTGGATTAGTATTTGGTAACGATAGCAAAGCAGTTGGCAAAATAACAGCCGGTGTAAGAAAGGTTACCAATAAACCAATAATCATTAAATTAAGTCCCAATACAGCATCGGTTTCGGAATTTGCGTCAATTGCAAAAAACGAAGGCGCTGATGCCGTTTCTGCAATAAACACGTTAGTCGGCTCTGCAATTGATATTCACTCTCGGAAACCAAAGATTTACAATGTGACCGGGGGATTAAGTGGTCCAGCAATAAAACCTGTTGCAGTGGCTAAGGTTTTAGAGATATTTAGAAAAGTTGAAATACCAATTATTGGTATTGGCGGAATTATGAATGGAAATGATATTGCCGAATTTATGATTGCAGGTGCTTCAGCCATTCAAATGGGGACAGTGAATTTTATTAATCCCGATGCTTCACTAAAAGCAGTTGAAGAACTTAAACAATATTGTATAACTCATTCAATAGAAAGACTTTCCGAGCTTACCGGTTCAGTAATACTTTAATATGATTATGAATTATCCCTCTATAAACGAAGCTTTGCAAGAGTTATACTCCCTACAATGGATGGGTATTAAACTTGGGTTGGAGAATACCGAAAAATTTCTCAATATTATTGATAATCCCCACAAGAAGCTAAAAGTTTTTCATGTTGCCGGTTCAAACGGAAAAGGAAGCACTGCTTCTTACATCGCTTCAATACTTATGGAAGCAGGATTTAAGACTGCACTTTATACCTCACCGCATTTTGTTCGGTTTAATGAACGCATACGCATCAATGGTGACGAAATACCCGATGAGTATATTTTAGCTTTTATCGCTAAACATATGGATTATGCCAAAGAAAATAAATTGACATTTTTTGAATTTACCACGGCCATGGCTTTTGCCTATTTTGCTGAGCAAAAAGTTCACTATGCAGTAATAGAAACTGGATTAGGTGGAAGGCTTGATTCAACTAATGTGGTTGATTCATTGGCGGCCGTCATCACTTCAATAAGTCTTGAACACACCAATATTCTTGGTTCAACCATCGCGCAAATTGCTAAGGAAAAAGCTGCAATTATAAAAAAGTGCTCGAAGGTTTTTTGTGGATTGTTACCCGATGAAGCATTGCAGGTTATTGAAGATAAGTGTGATGAAAACGAAAATGAATTTTACCACACAAAAGAATATATTAACAAGCGCGATCTCGAGGTAGAACTTTATACCGAAGAAGTAACAATCGACCGTCTTGAAACCCCATTACGCGGATTCTATCAAAAATACAATTCAGCCCTTGCTATTCTAACGGTTATAAAAACTTTGGATATCAACGACGAATATCTTTTCAGAAAAGGTATAAAAAATGTTATCTTGAACACCGGTATTCAAGGTCGTTTTGAGACACTTCATACACACCCCAAAATAGTGATTGATTCCGCCCACAATGCTGAGTCGATGCAGAATTTTGTAGAGAGTTTACTCGAAGAACGGGGAGTAGTAAACAGGAAAGTATTGTTCACAGCACTGCATGATAAAAACATCCCTCTAATGCTCAAACAACTGAAGAGAGTAACAAGTGAACTTATAATTACTGAAATAGACAATCCTCGAGCCTGTTCGCTTGAAGAATTAAAAACATTTGCAGAAAACGAAGGTTTTAAGGTTACGGCCTCACCAAACCTCAAAGAGCTTCTCAATCAACATTTACAAAATCCCGATAACGAAACATTGCTTATTGTAGGCAGTATGTATTTATTGGGCGAAGTAAAAGCCATACTGAAAGAAATCACTGAGTGATTTCTCAAGTACATTTTAATTAACCATTTATCAATCAAAGTGTAATACTCAATAAAAAGGTTTTCTATGGACATTTCTGAATTGAAGTCAAAAAAAATTATTGAACTTCACGACATCGCTAAAGAACTTGGAATAGTTAGTTATGGCGATTTGAGAAAACAAGAATTAATATTCAAAATTTTAGAAGCTCAGACCGCCAAAGACGGATTAACCTTCTCCAGAGGCGTTCTTGAAGTGCTACCCGATGGATATGGCTTTTTACGTTCCTCTGATTATAATTACCTACCATCACCTGATGATATTTATGTTTCACCATCACAGATTAAAAAGTTTAATTTGAGAACC
>CALKUG010000051.1 GCA_937996765.1 uncultured Ignavibacteria bacterium | reverse complement strand
GTTTTATATCAGGTGGAAGAAGGTGGCTTAACACTTGGAGCAAGTGTTTCCAACTTTGGTCCTCGCTCAGGATACGACGGTAGAGATCTTTATATAGACTATGATTTCGACCCTGACAAATATGGCGATAACGACGGTTTACCGGCAGAATTACGTACCGATGATTATTCATTGCCTACGGTTTTCCGTGTCGGAATTTCGTATCCTATTACGATTTCCCGTGGCAATTCACTTCTTCTTAGTGTTGATGCACTTCATCCAAACGATAATTATGAGAAGCTTTCCGTTGGTGCTGAGTGGACATTCTTTGAAATGTTTGCAGTACGTGGTGGTTATCGCGATTTGTTTGTTGATGATTCGGAAGGCGGATTGATGCTTGGAGCAGGTATTAACCTGAAAGTGAATGATTATTCAAACGTACGTTTTGATTATGCATGGGCTGATTACGGACGCCTTGACCAAGTGCATAGGTTTACTGTTGGATTAGGATTATAAAAAAGGATTATATGAAACTACTACTGCTTACGGTTGCTTTGTTTTTTGTGGTGGCACAAGCTCAAATGCCAAAACATAATTATTCCGTGCCCTACACGGCAACGCCAGAGCAAGAGAAGTTAATAGACAGTATCCAGTATTATTCTTACAAGTACTTTATCGAAGAGATAAATCCCGAAAACGGATTGGTACGGGATCGCTCAACCGCCGAATCACCTGCAAGTATGGCAGCCGTAGGTTTTGCTATACCCTCATGGGCGGTGGGAGTTGAGCATGGTTGGTTGGCTCGTGATGCAGCTGCTGCAAAAACGCTGCGTCTGTTAGAGTTCTTAATGAATTCCGAGCAATCAACGCATCCCGATGCAACAGGATATAAAGGTTTTTACTACCACTTTATTACAATGGATGCCGGCAAGCGCGTTTGGAAATGCGAACTCTCCTCTGTTGATACAGCGTTATTGCTTGCCGGTATTCGTTTTGGTGTGCAATATTTTAATGGTGATAATGAAACAGAAAAAAGAATTCGAGTATTAGGCGACTCGCTTACTTACCGCGTGGATTGGGAGTTTATGCAGCTTTCACCCACATCAATACACGAGAATAATATTTCGATGGCATGGTACCCTGAAAAAGGTTTGCAAGAATGGGGTTGGCGCGGTTATAATGAAGCGTTGATTCTGTTTATAATAGCTGCCGGTTCCGGTTGGGAAGGTTACGAAGCCGGTTATCAATCGTGGTTAAAAGGTTATGAATGGATTGAACCCTACCCGGGTTTAGGTCATGTTGGTTTTGGGCCTTTATTTGGTCACCAATTCTCGCACAAGTTTATCGATTTTAGAGGAATCTATGATGGATATATGGCTGAAAAGGGTATTGATTATTTTGAAAACTCACGTCGTGCAACATTTGTACAACAAAAGTATGCTATTGAAAACCCTATGGGTTGGGTGGGTCACGACTCGTTAACATGGGGATTTACCGCGAGCGACGGACCTGGTGAAAAATACAATTTTGCTGATAAAAAATTTAAGACATATCATGCAAGGGGAACAATGGGTACATCGGTATGGTATGACGATGACGGAACTATTGCCCCTACTGCCCCAGGTGGCTCAATTGCATTTGCGCCCGAAATAGTGATACCAACTTTGGAAAATATGTACTCGAAGTACGGCAAAAAAGGGCTATGGGGTAAATACGGATTTTTAGATGCTTTCAATCTTACGTTGAATTGGTATAATCCTGATTTTATCGGAATAGACCAAGGTCCTTTTGTTGTAATGATTGAAAATATGCGCACCGGTTTGATTTGGGAATACACAATGCGTGACCCCGTTATTCAATCAGGGCTCAAAAAGCTTGGTTTTGTAAAAAAATAATACAGTTTTTCATTTAAGTATTAAAATATCCCTTGACAAGGGGTAAAAATTTTCCTAATTTAAGAATGTAATCGTTTACATTTTAACATCATCAATCATCAATAACCCCGGAGGTTTATATGAAGCTTAATACAAGATTAGCTTCTTTCTTTTTGGTGGCAATTTTTGCCATGGTAGTGAAGGCACAAACTGCTGACCCTATAAATTTACCTGTTTACGATAACGCATCAGTAATAACTGTTGATGGAAATTTGAATGAAGCCGCATGGGGCTTCCCGGCAAAATATATTTTGTTAGGTAAAAGTACTGTTGCAAGCGGATTAGCAAACACCGCAACAAACGGTGCTACAGTAAAACCAGCTTATACCGACAGCTCGCAAATGGAAGTTCGTTTCTTGAAATCAGGACTCAAACTGTATGTTTCTCTCAAATCGAACGATAAACAAATTTGTCGTTTTGGTGATAGCTGGGAAGGTGATGGCCTTTTCATGAAAATAGTAAAACCAGGTGGTGGCGAAACAGAAGTTAAACTTATGTTCAACCAAGCTGGTAATTCACCTATGAAGTTCGAGATTTCACCTGCAGCTGATACAACAAAAGGTATAGGTGTTGGTCTTGTACTTGGCGCTGGTACAGTTAACGATTCAGCTACAGTTGATGCAGGTTTTACCGCTGAAATTATGGTTGAATTAGATAAACTTGGATTCACTTCAGGAATGGATACCGCAAAAGTTACCGTTGTGATGATGGAACCAGATGATTATACCGGTGGCAACATTCAGCCATGGGGTGCAAGTGGTTCTTTCTACAAACAATGGTGGGGATCTGAGTGGGGTGGAACATGGAGAAATCTTGTTTTCACCAATATGCCGCTTCCTGTTGAGTTAACAAGCTTTACCGCTACAGCTCTTACCAATGCAGTTGAATTACAATGGTCAACCGCTTCTGAACTTAACAACAAAGGTTTTGCTGTTGAAAGAAGTGTAAACGGAGTTGATTTTGCTGAAGTTACATTTGTTGACGGTCGTGGAACCACAACCGAATTATCACAGTATTCATTTGTTGATAACTCAGTTAACGCTGGTCAAACCTATACCTATCGCTTAAAACAAGTTGATTTCGATGGTACATTCGCTTATTCATCATCTATCGAAGTTTCGGGTGTTACACCTGCACAGTTTGAACTTTCGCAGAACTATCCTAACCCATTTAACCCTACAACCTCAATATCGTTCTCGCTTCCTGCTGAGTCACGTGTTTCGTTGAGAGTGTTTGATGTATTAGGTCAAGAAGTTTCGTTATTAACCGAAGGTGTTTACACCGCAGGCGTTCATAACTTTACTTTTGATGCTTCTGCTCTTACAAGTGGTCAGTATATTTATCAAATTAGCGCAGTTGACGCTATGGGTAAAATCATGACAGCAACAAAGAAAATGATGCTCGTTAAGTAATCTCTTTTATAACTCTCCCTTAATTTGAACAGACCGGCAGCATAGAAATATGCTGCCGGTTTTTTGTTAATAACCTAATCGGATATTATTTAATCAATTGCATCTTTTTTGTGATTGCAGTTGAATTATGTGTAATCGAATAGAAATAAATACCTGAAGCTAATCCTTCTCCGCTGAAACGTAATGAGTAAGTTCCGGGAGCTTGCTCTTCATCTACCATCGAGCTTACTTTGTTACCAAGAACGTCATAAACAGAAAGGGTTACCCTGCCCGTAGATGGTATTGCATAACTAATCACTGTAGATGGGTTAAAAGGATTGGGGAAGTTTTGGTCAACCGTGAACGACTCAGGTGTATGAGAAATGTAGTTCTGGTTTGATACAATAAAGTTATACTCAAAAAAAGTACTACCAATTATAGAATTGGCTGTGGTGCCTGCAGGTATTTGTTTTACAAGTGTACCTTGGTCGGTAGTTTGATAATGACCAACCGCTATGTAAACTTTAGCAGGCGTGTAACCAAACTCGGAATTCATGTCTATCGTGCCTTCAAGAATGTCACCAGCAGATGCTTGTGCGCTTGCTTGTTGATCGAACCAACCTTTGTAGTTATTGGTACTTTCGTTTGCAAGGTAAGCCGACCAACCGGAAACGGTGCCTGCTTTAGCCCATGGAGCGGTGATAGGATTGCGAAGCGAATCGGTAACAAATATAAATACGTCGTTACCTGCTTTAGAAGCCGACTCAGTAGCTACATAAAGCGTACTGCCACTGAAATCCAAATACAAATTGTGTCCGCCATTTGCGGCTACGCTTACTGCACTCTCGTCCTTAGCGCCATCCATTACAAATGTTTTGCCTCCACCCGAGCCACCGGAAAGTGTAAACTGATAATCTTTACCTCCGTTGTTATCCCATGTGTTATCGGCGTAGTTGAGTACAAAAGCAACTCTATCTACTTTTTGAGTGGGGTTATTAAAGGGTCCAATAGTTAATTGGTAGGTAACAGAATCTGTTTTAACAAACGGAGTTTGTACTGCCGGACCTGAACCAAAGAGAGCAGTGCCTGTCTTCCAATACACGTTGTTAGGGGTAATCCAAGTACTGCCTGCATTGTTAACGCCCCAATGCAATTTCATGGATTGCGAGGCATTTTTAACGGTAATAATAATCGAATCGTTTATAGTGGGATTTACCGGTAACCAGCTAACGGATGTGTTTCCGCCACCACCACCGCCACCGCCGGAGTTTGAACCAACATAAACATGCTGGATAACGCTTTTGGCTGAATTTCCTTTTTTATCGGTTGCTTCAACATAATAATCTACCAAGGTGTCTTTTATACCGGTAATCTTAGCAAAGTATTCGGGAGCTTTTTTTAATGGTTGTGGTGTTGTTTGTGATGGCAAGTTTTTACTATCCATCACAATGGCTTGCCAAGAATTAACCTCAGTTCCACCGTTATAAAGCTCATTATCCGAACTATTTAAACTGTTAACACCATCTTTATCGGTACGATAGTATAAAGTTACAGAAGTGAGGTCGCTAACGTCATACACATAAGTTGAAACCGTAAAATCGGAGGACATGGACTGATTCCATTCAGTTCCGCCGGGATTATAGGGTTCGCGTTGCGGTACAAAAATAGTTGGTGGGGTAA
This sequence comes from uncultured Ignavibacteria bacterium, assembly GCA_937996765.1. Classification (GTDB taxonomy): domain Bacteria; phylum Bacteroidota; class Ignavibacteria; order Ignavibacteriales; family Ignavibacteriaceae; genus CALKUG01. The sequence goes on along the minus strand of CALKUG010000051.1, from coordinate 333 downwards.
GGTCGCTACCGCCACTGACAACCGATTCTGTAAGTGTAATCGCTTGATTGGCCGCCCTCACGGGGTTTGAATCCCAGATGCCACCTAATGAGCCATCCCAGTACCAATAATCGCTTGATTGGCCTACCATGAGGAATTTCCATGCCTCGGTCATGTTTGCATGGCTTGGGTTAATTTGCTCAGCGGTGTGTACATAATTTTGTGCTGCTGTCATAACTGACCAGCTGTTGCGGTCGGGTGAGTAGCCGGTACCATCGGGGTCGCCGAGCCATTTTTTGAATTCAGGGTCGCCATTATCTGCACCACTCCAGCTACCTGCCTCAATGTGAATAA
>CALKUG010000050.1 GCA_937996765.1 uncultured Ignavibacteria bacterium | reverse complement strand
ATTTGATATGAAAGCACGTATTCCATTATTTGTGATTTTTTAGCTATGAAAGAATTTACAACTCTCTTAACATCTCTCCATGATTCGATCTTGACGATAACTATTAATCGTCCTGAAAAGCTTAATGCTTTGAATAGTGTAGTACTTACTGAATTAAATGAGATATTTAGCAATTTACCTGTACATATCTCGGTTGTAATAATTACCGGCAGTGGGTTAAAATCATTTGTTGCAGGAGCCGACATTTCGGAGCTGCACGAATGCGATGCTACTACAGGAAATAATTTTGCCCTAAACGGGCAGAGAGTATTTGAACTCATTGAACGCTGTCCTGTTCCGGTTATAGCCGCAGTTAATGGTTTTGCTCTCGGAGGTGGTTGCGAGTTAGCACTCTCATGCCATTTCAGATATGCCTCAGAGAATGCAAAATTTGGACAACCTGAAGTCAACTTGGGAATTATTCCCGGTTATGGTGGCACACAACGATTAACACGTTTAGTGGGAAGAGGAATTGCTACGGAGTTAATACTAACCGGCAAACTCATTTCAGCAAACGAAGCGAAAGAAATTGGGTTGGTTAACAAAGTAGTTCCTCAAACTGAATTGATTGATACTGTTATGGAGGTTGCAAAAGTAATAGCATCAAAATCCTCAGTAGTTGTATCGTATTGTTTACAAGCTATTGAATCTTCGCAACAAGAGAATTTGGAAATCGGCTTACACTCAGAAGCAAAATATTTTGCTGAGTGTTGTGGTACCGAAGATTTTAAAGAAGGAACACAAGCCTTTTTGCAGAAAAGAACTCCGGAATTTAAAGGCAGATAGTCGCGCAGAATGAGTGAAAATCCGGAATCTCACAAAAGACTGAGAATCATAGAAATTTTATTGGCAGTTGTTGTTGCACTTATGATAGCCAATGCAATTATACCCCGTTACTTCCCTGAAATCTATGAGATTGGAGGCGCAGGGGATACCGTGAAAGAGATTATATCTCCTATTTCAAGTGCCGAAGTTGATAGCCTGTTTTTTAAGTCACTGAAGAACTTCAACATACCTGATTCTTCGATAACTAAAAAAAGAGGAAGCTATCCCAAGAAAAAAAGTAAGTTTTTCACATACTCTGTGAATGTACCTAACGATGTTCCCATTCCCGCCCTTTTGCAAGAAATAACCACACTTACAAAACATCCTAAAGTGACATTAAAATCCAACGAATCTCTTAGTCATAGCGAAAGCACTTTGGATATTATGATAAATGATTCATTGGAGGTAAGGGCTAAGTTTATTCGCAAGCGAGATGAGGTAAGAGACCTTGGGCAAATTGGGTTTATTGTTAAGGATGCGGAAGCACTCGACCCCAAGGCATTGCAAAGTTTGTTTTTATTCCCTGAACCGTTTGCCTGCCTTATTGTACCTTCAACTAACGACCAGGTGTTGCTTAAAGAAATTATTGAAAATCGTAAAGAGTACATAATACTATTGAGTGACAAGACAGAAGATTTGGATTATGTGTTAAGTCCTAAGTATGAAATTACTCGCCTTAAAATTTCCATCAGATTTATTTTGGGAGCTTTTCCTCTCACAAAGTTCTATTTATATGATAATACAGCAAAATTTGCTAAATCCGCTATCTATCCGTTTGTGAGAGATGAATTTGCAAAACGTAGTTTTAAATTAATAGAGTACAATAAATTGAATCAGCTTTCAGGGGAGACTAATGAAGATAAATTAAAGGATTTTCGGCGAGAACTTGCAACTGTAAACAAGGATAAATCACTTGTAGTTGTGTTAGATAGTAAAGAGCTTGAACTGATACAACCTGAGATTGGTGCAATGCGAAAAAGAGGCATTAAAATTTCAATGCCCTCTGAAATTCTTAACCCACCAGAGATGAAACCGGATTCAGTCATCACCACAAAAAAAATATCGGCTAAAAAATAACGGGTTCTCTACTCATCAGAGAATATTACCATCTAAATCAACCCGATAAATAGGGAGTGAAACGGCCTCTGCTTTAAGTCCTAATTCTATTTCATCAGCATTTCCAACCATACATATAGAAACCGGTGTTTCGGCAAGGAACTTCTCCCCTACCTCTTTACAATCTGCTACGGTTAAAGATAGATGTGTTTCCATCAATTCATTTAAAAATGTCAAATCTCTCTTTCGCTTCTCTAACATAGTAATGGTACCAATTATCGAATCACTTGTTTCGAAAAGACGAGGCAACGATCCTATAACTCTGCTTACAGTTTTGCTTAATTCACTCTCGGTTATAGTTTGGTTAAGCGTATGGTATTCATTAAGAATTGCCGCCACAACTTTTCCCGATTGCGCTGTATCAACATTTGTGCGAGTGAAAATTTTTGCTTCTGAATCAGGATTTTCGAGAGAAGATGAAATGCCATATGAAGCCCCCATTTTTTCCCTAATGGTTTGATTAAGCCTGCTATCAAAACTTCCACCAAGAATTGAAATGGTGTTTTTTGTGGCAATTTCTTGTTTAAGTGAAAGTCTTCCTATCTGCGACATCATTCCAATGCCCGTCTGCGTTGAATCGGGTCTGTCAAAAATGTAAATGGCTTTATTAATCTCCTTTTTAGGATAATTCAATTCCGGTATTGGTTTTGAAGTAAACGTAGGCCAATACTGTAGGAGTTTTTCGCTCAATGAAATTGCTTCCGACATTCCTGCTGAAACTATAAAACTGTTGGTTTTATTAAACTGCAACGAAAAAACTCTGTTTAAATCTTCAACTGTTACTGAATCATACTCTTCATCAGAAAAAAGGTATGTAGAGTATTCAGGGGAATCTTTTGGATAATTAATTTCATTTACCAGTTGTGTCAGTTGAAAATCGGGATCAACGCTTGCTTGCAATTGATAAAGTTTTAAACGCTGTTTCTCTCGCTCCAAAATAGATTCTTCAAATCTGGTTTCGTTTATTATTAAGCCCATTAACTCAAGTAATCTATCAAATTTATCTACCAGCGAAGACATTACAAACCGGGTATATTTTTTGCCTGAGTGTGAATAAAGCCAACCTCCGGTTTTTTCGATTTCAGTATCAAATTCCATTTCGGAATATTGCCCAACACTTGTTTTGATGAGAGCATTCAGTAAATCGTAAACTACCTGAGGAGCATCATTATATGCTGAACCCCAATTGAGAGTTAACTGAAAATTAATAAATGGAAGAATGTTTCTATCTACATTAAATAATTTTGAATGTAATCTATCGTTTAAAATATCAACAGAGGGTATAGCCAACGGTGTTGTTTTAGTTATAATGGGCGGCTTGGATCTATCCAATAAATCAGTCATTATCCTTCTCCTCATTTTTTGGCAGAATGTGCAATTCTAAATAATCATCGAAGAGATACTTTTTGGTAACTTCAACAATGTCTTCGTTGGTAATGGCAAGAAGTGACTCAAACTGTTCATTAAAATGATTGGGAGTTCCAAAATTACTTCTCATCGTATTCATTAATCGAGGAAATGAGTTTGTGTTTTCTAATTCAGTGATCATCCCAAATACATTGGAATTTTTTTCTAACTCAATTTCATCTTCTGTTGCCCCGGCAATTAAAAAATATTCAATAAGGGCAAGTATTTCATCCTTTAAATCCGTATAGCTGATACCTTCACGTGGTACAGTATAGAGGTAAGAAAAACCTCCATATTTACCGGTAATTGAGGAGAGACCTATATTTAACGCCATCTGTTTCTCGTAAACGAGTTCTTGATTTAATCGGGCATTTTTCTTCCCTGAAAGAACATACCCAACAAATGAAAGCACTTCTGCTTCTTTTGTTCCCGCTAAAGGAGCAGGCCAGGTGAGCACATAATTAGGAACGGTAATGTTATCATAATATTTCAGAATTTTTTGTGCGTCAGCGTTGTATTGAGTTTTTACTTTCAATTCCTCGGGCTTAACTCCGGCAGGTATTTCACAAAAGTATTTTTCAATAAGATCGATTGCCTCATTTACATCAAAGTTTCCAGCTATTGCCATTGAGAGATTGGAAGGGGTATAGTATTTTTTGTAAAACCCTCTCACATCTTCAAGTGTATAAGACTCGATATCTTTCATCCATCCAATTACAGGAACTGAATAGGGATGATTTTTATCAAAAATATTACTTAATAATTTTTCGTACGTTAAACCATAAGGTTGATTATCGTATCGCTGTAAACGTTCATTGCGCACAACCTGTTGCTGATTAAGGAATTTTTCCTCGTCGAGAGTTTCGAGAAAAAACCCAAGTCGGTCGGATTCGAGCCATAAAAATGTTTCTAAGTGTTCTGCAGGACCCATTTCTGTAAAAACAGTATGATCGAATGAGGTGAAAGCGTTGGCAGCACCACCCAATTTTTGAATAATGTTAATATGGTCGTTTTTAGCCACATTTTTCGAACCCTGAAACATCATATGTTCAAACAAATGGGCAAGACCTGTTTTGCCTTCCGTCCAATCCGCTGAACCAACATCATATTGCAGATCAAGCGAAACAATTGAGGAGGAGGGTATTGGTAATAAAGAAACCTTTATACCGTTTTTAGTTGTATAGTCAACAATAGGAAGGTTAACCTTCATTAATTCTCTCTTTTCAAAATAAATTCAATATTATCTAAAGTGCCATCTACTTTGTGATCAGGAGTTATTCCATATATCCTACAGAGTAGAGGATAAACATCAATGTTGTTAAGAGTTCCCGTTTTATAGTTACTCCAAAATAGTGGGCCTGATGCGATAAATATGCCGTGCATATCAAGATTATAGTTGTCGTAACCGTGGTTTCCTCTATTTTCGTATTCCATTTTACGGTTGGAGGTAATAAGCTCAGCTCCGGGTTTTGCGAGCACAAATAGTTTTTTGAAGAAAGGGTGAGTATTATAGTGCCAATAACTCGGCATTTCTGATGGCTTAAAAACTTCAATATCCGAAGAAAACTCTCGAAGTGCATATTGTATTGAATCAACTTGGGCATCTTCGCAATCAATCCAACTGAATATTCCCGTATCGTATGCTTTTGCTTTGAACCTATCAAGAAGAGGTTTTATCGAGACTTCGCGGCTTTTATTAATAGGGGTCATACCGTGGTCGGAGAGGACAATTATATTAATTGAATCTGCTAAATTTATTGAGCGAAGTTGATTTATGAGTCGCTCAACTTCGGTATCTACCATTTTTACCGCAAAGAACAGACTATCGGAGAGGGGGCCGTGGTCGTGCCCGTAGGTATCGGTTGCATCAAAGTACAGCGTAAGGAAATGAGGGCGTTGTTCTTCAGGAAGTGTAAGCCAAGTAATGATACCCTCAACCCTTTTATGATAGGGCAGATAATGATCATATACAATAGAATAATTTGGTCTTCTGCTTTCATCGCTCATAAAAGAGCCCGGCCAAAAATAACTTGCTGTAATTATTCCGTTTTTACGAGCAGTTTCCCAAAAGAACTCACCTTTGTACCACTCAGGGTTTGCCACTTGCTCCGCATCTGACATTCTATACTTTTTGTTATTTTCGGGATTGTACATACTATTAGAGACCACACCATGATTAATCGGGTAGAGTCCTGTTAAAATTGTAATGTGATTGGGAAAGGTTTTAGATGGAAACACCGGCCTAAACGAACTTGCATGCACACCGGCTGTGGCCATAGAATCCAAAACGCGACTGTGGCCTTTAAATAAATAGTCGTGTCTAAAACCATCTAAAGAGATAACAATAGTATAGGGTGTTCCTGTTTGCGCATAGAATAAGTGTGTAAAAAGGAAAAACAGAAACAAAATGAAGTAATGTTTCATAACTAACCCATTTTAAAAGTAAAGGACAGACAAGTTAACAAAAAATACTTACTAAGAGAATAGCTTTAGCTTTAAAATAAAATTAATTTGTTAATGATTCCTTAACAGATAATTTGAAAGCAATTTGTAAATTGCACACTGATTTGAAAACAGTCTTTGGGTATTATCTGTTTCTTTTTAGTACAACGTCACAAATTATTGCTAATAAAAAATTCCAAAACAAATCAGCGTTTGGAATATGCAGGGGTATCTACTTTTCTTTCCTATCATTTTTCAAAATTTATTTTAGTTTTAATTCACAAATCAAAACACATAGGAGTAAATTGATGAGGCATAGCATCAACTATATTCTTTCTGTAGTAGTACTTCTTTTAGTACTTTCTACCGGAAATGTTATAGCTCAGCCGGTAACTTCTGCCACCATAAGTGGTTCAGTAGTTGACCAAAACGGAAATGCATTATTTGCAGCAACCGTTATAGCAAAGCATGAACCTTCAGGTACAATTTATGGTACTAATACCCGTGAAGACGGAAGATTCAATCTTCTTGGACTTCGTACGGGTGGACCTTACACTGTAAAAGTTACCAACATTGGTTACAGAAGTATCGAACAAAATAATTACTATCTCGAACTTTCACAGAATCTCAACGTAGAATATCGTATGTTCTCCGAGGACGTTCAATTAGGTGAAGTAGTAATTAGTTCGGATAGAAATGCAATTCTCAGCGGCAACAGAACCGGTGCAAGCCAGTTTGTTGGTGCAGAGAATATAAGAGCTCTTCCTACAATTGAAAGAAGATTCCAAGATTTTTCTAAATTATCACCTTTCTTCTCAGGTACCAACCTTGGTGCAGCAGGAAGAAATAACAGATACAATAACATTCAAATCGACGGTGCTTCGTACAACGATTTGTTTGGTTTGGGCACAACAGGTACTCCCGGCGGACAAGCCTCAACTAACCCTATCTCTCTCGATGCTATCGAAGAGTTTCAGGTTGTAGTTGCTCCTTTCGACGTTCGTATGAGTAACTTCACCGGTGGTGGTATTAACGCTATTACCCGTTCAGGTACAAACAAATACGAAGGTAGTGTTTACGGTTTTGGAAGAAACCAAAGTTTAGTCGGAAAAAGCCCCGATGCTCTTAAAACACCTTACCAAGATTTCTACGAATACCAAGCCGGTTTCCGTATTGGCGGTCCGATTATCAAAGACGAATTATTCTTCTTTGTAAACGCAGAACAATCCTTACGTTCAGAACCATTAGCGAATTCTTCTTTAGGTACTGCTAATGCTGCAACTTACAGAGCTTACGCTGATTCTGTACGTAACATTCTCTCTGCAAAAGGTATGGACGCCGGAACTTATGGCGAAAGCGATATCGAAAGACCAAGCTTAAAATTATTTGCTCGCTTGGATTATAACCTTTCACGCGACCACAAGTTAACATTACGTCATAACTTTGTTGACGCTTCAGATGATATTTTGGCATTAAGAACAAACAATCAGCGTATTTCATTTTCATCATACGCTTATCGTTTTAATACCACAACCAACTCAACTGCTTTACAATTAAGCAGCCGCTTTGGCGATAACATGTCAAACGAATTAACCATAGGTTATACAAGAATTCGTGATACTCGTGCAGGCATCACAGACAACAGACCTGAAATTGAAGTTCGTTTTGATAACGGTAACTTCCGTGTTATTGCAGGTCCGGATAGATTCTCTTCTGCTAACGAATTGGATCAAGACGTATTCGAATTCACCAACAACTTCACCTATTTAATGGGTGACCACGTATTTACCGCAGGTACCAACAACGAGTTCTTCTCATTCCGAAACTTGTTTGTGCGTTCATTCTACGGTTACTATGTATTTAATAATGGTGCTTCACAGTTAAACAGCGGTGTTGCATCATCATTTGAGCGCTCAGCCGCTCGCACCAACCCCGGTGCTTCAAACCGCCCCGCAGCAGAATTTGATGCTATGCGTCTTGGATTTTATGTTCAAGATGAATGGGCTGTTCTTCCTAACTTAAAACTTACTCTCGGTGTTCGTATTGATATTCCAATGTTCCCAACCGACCCTGCAGCTAATGATTCAGTTTCGAAGTACTTCCCAGGATACTCAACGGGAACAGTTCCTAAATCAGCTCCACTTTTCTCACCTCGCGTAGGTTTCAACTATGATGTTGATGGCCGTCGTGGTGTTCAAGTTCGTGGTGGTGTTGGTGTGTTCACCGGTCGTATTCCTTACGTATGGATTTCAAACAACTACGGAAATACCGGTACACTTATCACCGATTTACGTGGAACAAACACAACACTTTCATTAGATCCTAACAATCAACCTACAGGTTCAACCTCAAGCTTCACTTCCGAAATCAATATGATTTCTGAAGACTTTAAGATGCCTCAGGTACTTCGTGGTAACATTGGTGTTGATTATGCTTTACCGATGGATTTTGTTGCTACAGCTGAGTTTATGTACACCAAAT
>CALKUG010000049.1 GCA_937996765.1 uncultured Ignavibacteria bacterium | reverse complement strand
ACCATGGCAACCATCTACAACAATATGATGCCCAAAGTGATGAACGGCTCAGCATCGTTAAAACACTCACTTAACGTATTGGGTGTTCAACTGAACTTACGCGCGGGAGTTGTTGGGTACGCACTCGAAGAAAATTCAATTTCAGCATTTTACAAAAAATACGGATTCACCACCGAAACCGATCGTTACTTCCCAATCGGGAGCATCTCAGTAGTTAAAGGATTTGATCTGGGAGCATATTCCATCGGACTGCTTGCCGAAATACAAACCGAAGCTCCCGAGCCGGAGAATCTTTACATCAATGTAGCTCGTCCTATGGGCAAACCCGATCAATCTGGTAACCCCGACCTTCTCCAACCGCTTAAAACAGGTGCACGTTTTGCATTTACTTATGATGCACTCAGCGTTGAAGCTTTTGGATATGTAGTTGGTAATAACATCACATTACAACGTAAAACTGTTGGAACAAAAGGGCTGCTAACCTACACAAATACAAACGCTTTACTCTTAGGAGCTCAAGCAACATACACAACAAAATACTCACGAAGTATGGTAATCTATAATTTCGGACAGCAGTACGAAAAAGGAAAACCACTTTCGGAAATAATGCCGCTCACCATGGAAAATCAAGTGTTTTACTCCCCCATAGCAAACGGTACTGTTTTTGTAAAACACACCTTTAATTTAGAACAAACTCGTGTAGATGCTTCGGTTTTAGAACTTGCAACCCCCACCTGGAATCGCATAGATCTCGGAGCACGCTACTCATGGGGAGCACTAACGGGAGCATTAGAAGTACAAAACGTGTTGGATCATAATTATTACCAACATCTCTCCTATCTCCGTGATCCGTTCTCTTCCGGTTTCCGTGTGTTTGAACCAGGTCGTTCAGTTCGCCTCACCATCACCATGAACTAAGAAAAAACAAGTCTCCTTACCTGCATAGTGGCCGAATCCCGAGTAACATCGGGATTTGGCTTTAATTAACTGTTCCTTATTACTTTAACAGTAACATCTTTTTTACTGCTTTATATTCAGTGCCATCTTCTCCCAATAGATGAATAGTATAAAAGTATACACCTGAACCAAAAAATGTATCAGCTTTCCAATTTACTCTATGTAATCCGGATGAATGATACGCATTGACCAATTCAACTATGGATTCACCTAATGCACTGTAAAGCGTTACTTTTACAATGCCGGAGACTGGTAGAGAAAACTCAATTGTAGTTTCAGGATTAAACGGATTTGGGTAATTTTGACTGAGACTTATAGAATTTGGTAGTAAAATGTTATCAGTATTTTCTTCCAAGTCAATATCAACAGGGGTGCGGGAGAAAGCGGCCAAATTTGATTTGGGTTGATTATCGACTGCACTGAAATACCCGCCGGCTAATATTTCCGAACCGTATGCTTCTAATTCTCGTATCATTATTCCTTCAATACTCCCCGGTAACCATGTTTTATCCACTTCTCCCGTTGTATTATTAACTCGCGCAATCATATTTTGTTTTCTTCCACCAATTTCACTGAATCCTCCTCCTAAGTACAAGTCGTTTTCCATCACTAAAATGGAATTAACAACGAAATTAGGATTTGGCATCCAAACGGTATCAATTGATCCAAAAGTATCATCAAATTTTAAAGTATAAGCGGCATCCTGTTTTCCGACTTGAGTGAATGTGCCGCCCACATAAACGTTTTGATTTTGAAATGCAATTGTTTGAACAGTACCATTAAAGTTATAAATCAAATTTTGGTCAACATCGGCTGTGTTTCGGTTAATCTTAGCGAAGCCATTACAAGGCGAGCCCTTTATGCTTGAAAAGAATCCGCCTACATATAAATGACCATCTTTCAACTTAAGAGTTCGAACAAATGAGGAGCTTGGTGTAGTGGGTTTGAGATTGGGTTCCCATAGTATATCACGCTTTCCGGTGTTAGCATCAAGCTTTGCCAACCTGTAACAGGAAAGACCCTCAATCGCAACAAAATCTCCACCTATAAAAACACTGGAACTATCTACAGCCAAGGCATAAACATTGGGAATATCACCCCCACCAATCTGTGCATCGAACGATAATTCAACTTTTGTGATATGTTTATTTACCTTCGCAACCGATCTTCTTGGTTGGCCCCCTACCATAGAAAACTTTCCACCCAAAAAAACATTGTTTCCCAAAACCTCGATTGCTCTAACAACTCCGTCGGTTCCGGGATTCCAATTTTCATCAACAATACCTGTCTTTAAATTGAGACGTGCAACATTCTTTCGTGCTCTTCCACCAATTGATGTCAAATTTCCACCAACAACAACATCATTACCCTGCAAAGCAATAGTAAATATGTCGCCGTTTGCATTCGGATTCCAAACCAGTTCAGTGCCACCTGTGGATGTATAGATTCGAGCTATTCTATTGTGATCTCGGTTATTAACCATAGTAAAACTACCGGCAGCATAAACCGAGGTACCTTTTGTTACAATGGAATATACTTCGCCATTTGTTTGAGTAGTCCATGAGTTATCAAGTACACCGGTATTCTTATTGAGTCTTGCAATCCCCATTCGCGGCATACCTGCTACCGACTTAAAGGACCCACCGATATAAATATTACTATCTAAAATAGAGGCGGTTATTACTTCACCATCAATCAAAGAATTCCAATGAGAATCTATTTTACCAAGAACAGTATCAATTTTCGCCATATATGGCATTGAAGTGTTGGAAACATGGGTAAAAGCCCCGCCAACATAGAGCTTATCATTTTCTATGAGTATTGTATTAACAGTTCCATTGGGATTCGGAGTCCAATTAGTAGAAGGTATTCCGGTAATAGCATCCACTTTTGCAAGATTAACAAGTAGTTTTCCTGCTACTGAATCAAATAATCCACCAAAATAAACGTCTGATTTGATTACGTTAATACAGTTTACAAAAATTGAGGTTGGTGTTGAACTGGAAAGTGAAGGTAACCATGATTTACTTGCAGCACCCGTAGTTGTATTTACTTGAGCAATGGCATTCCTGTATTTTCCACCAATTGAATCAAAATGTCCACCAACATAAACACCGTATTCTCCAACAGCTATAGAAAGTACCTCTCCATTAGGTTTGGGATTCCAGTTCTGATTTACAACTCCATCAGCAGATATTTGGAAAAGATTCTTTTTGTCGGTATTTCCTACCTTGGTAAACCATCCACCAACATACCAACCACCATTCCCATCGGGGACTATGGTATTTACATATCCATTAACAATCGGAAAATTCATGTCGGGAACATACGATTGAACAGAAAGCTTCGCCATATAACCGGTAATAGGTCCTACAACGTTAAAATCACCCCCAATAAAAGCGTTATCACCATCCACAGCAATGGTATTAACAGTTCCATCGGTTACATACATATTATTAAGTGATTGTGCAGAAGATGAGTTGTGTAATTGCAACAATAAAAGCGTTATCACCATTATTGAGTGGCGAATTAGGTTTAGAGTTTTCATAAAATTCCACCAAGTTTTGAATATTTGAAAGATAGTATCTTTGCGGAGTTAAATTAGTCAGAATTCAAAAAGAATGCAATAGATTAATTCTCCCACAAGTTGCATATTATTAAAAATACCGCATAACTCTAAACTAACATTTCACTTACACATCATGTGCTAACCGTAAGCCGATGTTGCTGGCTTTGAGGGTGGGACTAAGATTTATGCGCACGCTTACAGTGCAGTGCGATTCATCGTTTAGCCAGCTGCCACCGCGGAGGACTCTGGTTTCGCCTGTGACGGGTCCGTGAGGGTTGGAGACGGCTT
>CALKUG010000048.1 GCA_937996765.1 uncultured Ignavibacteria bacterium | reverse complement strand
TGATTTTAAATCACTATAGATTTCTGTTAATGTTGTATAAAAACTATCTGTGCCAATTGAAGGTTCTAACTTACCCAATGCCTCATAAAGCTCAGGCATATAAATCATTATCTCTTCGAGAATCACAGACACATTCCAAATAAACATACCTGAGTTCCACATAAAGTCACCGCTTTCAATAAAACGAATGGCTGTAGCTAAATTTGGTTTCTCAGCAAAGGTAAGAACCTTGTACACTCCATCTTCTTCCGATGCGTCGTCGATTTGGATATAACCATATCCCGTCTCGGGGCGGCTTGGAGGAATACCTATCGTTACCAGTGAACTATTTATTTCGGCCGCATTAGCTGCTATTTCTATTACTTTTTTGAATGCCTCCTTAGGACCAATGATATGATCGGCGGGAACAACAATCGAAATAGCTTCCGGATCGCGCTGTTTGATAACCTGAGCTGCAACACCTATACAAGCGGCGGTGTTTCTGCCAAATGGTTCTGCAATAACATTTTCAATTGGCAACTCGGGTAGCTGTTCAATAATCTCTTCAGCGTGTGCTTCACCTGTGACAACTAAAATATTTTTTGGATCAATAAAAAACGACAATCTTTCATAAGTTTGCCTAATCATTGATTGTTCACCGAAAATTGTGAGCAGTTGCTTTGGTTTTTTTTCACGCGAACGAGGCCAAAAACGTGAGCCAACACCACCGGCCATTATAACTGCATATAAATTCATTAGAATAATTCCTTTCCGTAATACTGTTCTATACCAACGGCAAATCTTTCTGCCTTGGTTACGTAAACACTAATATCAATTTGTTTTTGTTTTATCATGGTAACAGCAACTATCATACACGAGCGAAATGACTCAGCTACTTGTTTAACCTCAGGTATTCTTTTATTTGCTAATAAGAATGCACCTTTAGACATAGTATCTAGCATTTTTGCAAGAAGTGTAATGCTGTAATTTTCTGAATGCTCTGCCAATTCCTTCATAGCCTTACTAAATACCAGTAATTCTTCTGAATTTGAGCGCATCGCCTCAATATCCTGCATAAGAGGCTGATAGAGATTTATTTGTTCAAGAACGATTTTTTCAAACGTCTCAAAATTGTTGATGCTGAACAATTTCTCTGATTCTGGTAATGATGGTTCAATAGGTATTGATTTTTCATAGAGTATTTCAGAGAGTTGAACTCTTTCACCGGTTTGTTGAGTTGAGCCATCTTCTTCAAAGGAGTCTTTGGTAAAAGATCTGTCTTTCCTTCCGGTAAGATCTAATTCGATAGTATCCGATTTTCCGTTTTTTTGAATTTGATTCAAAGCGGGTGCAAATTTAGTAATAACCGCACGCTCCAACAAATAGCCTAAATCATTAACCAATGACCGCGAATGTTCGGCAAATTGAGTTGAAAGCTTTGTAAAATCTATTCGGTTTTTGGTGAGGTGGTTATAAATTTCAAGAAGTCGCGCCGATAATTTGGCCAACTCCATTATTTTTTTCATTTGAATAAAATCGCTTTCCAAATCTTCGGATGAGGCAATAGACTGCCTAAGCAAAGCAAGAACTTCAATGTTATGAGCATTGAGCCGCAGTGCATTTGATGCTGTAACGATACATTGAATGAGATATTGTTTCCGAAGGTCCATTAACTAATCTATATAAATTCTCGGTACCCTTTTCGTAATTCCACAAGTAATTTCGTAAGGGATAGTATTCATTGCGAGCGACCAATCCCAAGCGTCTATCGAAAGACCGCCACGCTTTCCAATCAGTATTATCTCTTCCCCTAACTTAATCTTTTTCCTACCAACATCAAACATAATTCTATCCATTGTAATTGTACCAACTCCTTGGAGAATTGAGTTTTTCTGGATGGCAGTTATTGAATTAGTTAAGCCTCTGGGAACTCCATCTGCATATCCGATTGAAAGGGATAAAACCTGAGTTTGTTCTTTTGTTTTATATCTTCTGTTATAACTTATAAACGATTCCGGCGGGTAACTTTCTATGGATGCAACCCCCGATACAATAGACATAACGGGCTTCAAATTGGATCTTAATTCAGGGTTAAAATTGGGTGTGTAACCGTAAAGTGAAATTCCCGGTCTAATGAGGTTGCCATGATACTTTTTATGATACAGTATGCCTGCGCTGTTACATTCATGAATATAATTAAACTCTATATTCCGCTTTTTGCAATCAGCTAAGACTTTTAAGAATTGCGAATGTTGCCAATCGGTATATTCAGAATTTTCTTCATCTGCTGACGAAAAATGAGTATAGATGCCGGTAGCATTTATTCTGTCGATACTCAATAATTTTTCAATTATTTCAGGTGCCTCATCCGGTTTTACCCCAACTCTTCCCATACCCGTATCAATCTTGATATGCAACTCAATTTTTTTTGAGAGTTTAGCGTTTTTTAGAATTTCCAATTGTTTTGACGAGGTAAATGTTCCTATTAATTTATATTTCAACAGATTGTGTAAAGATTTTTCGTTGAATGGTTCAAAAACAATAATAGGTGTTTTTATCTGAGCTTTTCTGAGCTCTACCCCTTCCTCCGAGCATGCCACAGCAAAAAACGCAGGAGGATTAGGTAATGATTCCAGAGCCTTAGCAACGGGTACCGCACCGTGTCCATAAGCATCTGCTTTTACAACTGCAATTACATCAGCTCCGGATGCCAGCCTCTTGAGAAAATTATAATTATGGAAGAGATTTTTTAACGATATTTTTGCGTAGGTTGCTCTCATAGCGATTAGAATTTTTACTAAGTTTTAGAATTTTTGCAGAATAAACTACAAATAACTGCATTTTTTCACACTTTTTAGAATAAATCGGGAACTTTTTTCGATAATCTCCAAAATGATTTTTTATTTTTTTAGAACTTTTCTAATTTTGTCACTGTCATTTGTGCAAACATTCAATTTTTTACTTGATTTTTGCATTTGGGTTTGAATTTATTTCAATGTAATCAGGAGTGATCTTCTTTGAAGCCCTCCTATGCAAATTGCGGATACTTATGAACAATGAACCGATGTTAACAGAATTCGGCAAGATTTTTTTGTTTTTACTTCTTGCCATTATTTTTGTTGTGATGGGTCTTTTTACTGCACGACTCATTAGGCCAAGCCGCCCAACTAAAGAGAAATTACTTACATACGAATGTGGAGAAGATTCTGAAGGCTCTTCATGGATTAAATTCAATATTCGTTTTTATGTAATTGCTCTTATCTTTATCATTTTCGATGTGGAATTAGTTCTGTTAGTTCCGTGGTTACTCGTTTACAAAGAAATTGGTTTTACCGCATTTTTTGTTGGTTTTATATTTATGTTTTTACTCGCTGCCGGAATGGTATATGAGTGGAAAAAAGGTGATTTGGAATGGGCAAGACCTAAGCCAATTATACCTGTTTTGAACCGTACAATAAAACCATTGCCTGAGAATGCATTTGCAACTCAAGAAACTCCTTCAAGCGAAGTTACGGGATAAGAGGTTAAAATGGGATTACTCGACTTACAGTTAGATAAAGAAAATGTTGTTGTTACTAATCTTGAGGGGCTACTTAATTGGGCAAGATTAAATTCAGCCTGGCAGATGGGTTTTGGACTTGCTTGCTGTGCTATTGAAATGATGGCAACTTCTGCTTCTCATTACGATTTTGATAGATTTGGTGTTATACCTCGTAATTCTCCACGTCAAGCAGATATTATTATTGTGAGTGGTACTGTTACACTCAAGATGGCTATCAGAATTAAACGTTTATATGAACAAATGCCCGACCCTAAATATGTTATTTCGATGGGTAGTTGCAGTAATTGCGGTGGTCCTTATTGGGAGCACGGCTATCACGTTTTAAAAGGTGTTGATAGGGTTGTACCTGTAGATGTTTACGTACCAGGTTGTCCCCCTCGCCCGGAAGCATTGCTCGAAGGTCTCATAAAGTTACAAGAAAAGATTCGCAATGAATCCTTGGTCAAAAAGGAGATTGCATAATGCGTTCAACCCAAGATATCCTAACCATTTTAAGTAATTCATTTTCGCCTTCAGTTTTGGCTAAAACTGAACTCTCTAAAAGTAGTACAATTGAATTGCTACCTGCAACGCTTAACAAAGTTTGTTTTTTTCTTAGAGATACAGATACTTTAGAGTATGATAATCTCATTCTACTTACCGCGGTTGATGAAGCCGATGGTGAAAAAGTTACAGCCGAAGATGGTAGCATTTCGTTCAATAACGGCACTATATCGGTGTATTATCAGCTTGAATCTTTAAAATACAAACACAAAGTAAATCTAAAGGTTGTTCTCGATAGGAATAATCCTAAGATATCTACTGTTTCAGATGTTTGGGCTTCTGCTAATTGGCACGAACGTGAGGCATTTGATTTGATTGGTGTTACATTTGAAAATCACCCTGATTTAAGGCGAATTTTAATGCCTTATGACTGGGAAGCCGGGCATCCGTTACGCAAGGACTACAAGGATCCGGAATTTTATCAAGGGATGAAGGTCCCCTATTAACCCGAAATTAAACTATGGCACTTAAGACAGAAGAATTAGTTCTAAATATGGGTCCTCAGCACCCCTCTACTCATGGGGTGTTACGACTTGAATTAGAGTTAGATGGCGAACTTGTTGTAAACGTAAAACCACATTTGGGTTATTTGCATCGTTGTTTTGAAAAACATTGCGAGGCTATGACGTATCCTCAAATAATCCCCTATGTTGACCGCATGGATTACCTTGCAGCAATGTACAATGAGTTTGGATATGCTCTCACTGTAGAAAGAATGCTCGGAATTCAGGTACCTGAGCGTGTTGAATACATT
>CALKUG010000047.1 GCA_937996765.1 uncultured Ignavibacteria bacterium | reverse complement strand
CGGTCATACGTTGTTCAAATTCGTAGAACTCTTCAAGGGTTAAATCAGGTCTATTTCTGAATTTATCCCTCGAGCCGGGTCCGGTTTGAACTGCAGGAAACTTTTGAATTTGAAAGGTGTTTTGTCCTAACGAGGATACACCATCTTCAATAGAAACTTGCAGCATCGTGATTATGGTCATAATTACAATAATCGAAAAGATACCAACAGTCACGCCTACTATAGTTAGCGAGGCACGGAGCTTGTTGTTCCGTATAGAGGAAAGAGCCAGTAAAAATATTTCTTTGAGTATCATTATTCATACCTCAATGCGTCAACAGGATCCATTTTTGATGCTGAATATGCGGGGGCAAATCCTGCAATCACACCTGTTGCCAGTGAAATAAATATTGCTAAAAATACCATATCCGGTTGAATTGCCGTGGGGATAAACTGTTGTATCAACATGCTGAGCAATATCGAAAGCAACAATCCTATAAACCCACCAATCAAACATATTACTGAGGATTCAAGCAGAAATTGTATTAATATGGTTCTTCGTTTTGCTCCGATTGCTTTACGCACACCTATCTCACGAGTTCTTTCTTTAACCGAAACGAACATTATGTTCATAATGCCTATGGCACCAACAAACAAGGATAGTGATGTTATAAAGAGACCTGCAATCTGAATTACACCAATAGTATCGTTGATATTCGACATTAAACCATCTTGCTGATTTACTGCAAAGTTATCTTCCTCGTAGTACTTCAATCCGCGTACTTTGCGCATCACGCCTATGGCTTCTTCTTTAGTATCTTCTACCATGCTAGTATTCTGAGCACGAATCTGAATTACTATACCTCGTTCGGCTAAATTCACCATTTTAGATGCCATAGCTCTCAGGGGTATGTATGCTCGCTTATCAGGGTTAAAAGGCCCCAATACAAAGCTTCCTTGTTCCGAAAGCACACCCACAACCCTAAACTCAATTCCCTTAATTTTAACGGTTTTACCAACCGCTGAACCTGTAGGGAATAAGTTTTTGGAGAGTTCAAACCCGAGTACCACTACAAACCTTCCGCCTCTACTTTCAGTTTCGGAGAAAAATCTGCCTTCTGAGAATGTAAAGTTGGTGGTTTTCAAGTATTCGGCTGTACTTCCCATTACAAACACACCTTCTACCGAAA
The DNA here is from genome assembly GCA_937996765.1 of uncultured Ignavibacteria bacterium. Classification (GTDB taxonomy): domain Bacteria; phylum Bacteroidota; class Ignavibacteria; order Ignavibacteriales; family Ignavibacteriaceae; genus CALKUG01. Next base: position 9,944 of record CALKUG010000047.1, on the reverse strand, counting down.
GGTCTTTATACTTAATGGCAGCATTAACATCCGATGAAGGAGCAAGTGCAACCGGCAATTTAACTTGTGCGGCAAATTGCTCATACTCACTCATGGTTATCTCACGTCGGTTTCTCTGCTTCCAAAACGGTTCATTCGAAAACCATGCCCACTTATCTAAGTAGATCACATCGGCACCGAGTGCGCTTATACCGTTCTGAAATGAAGCATCAATTCCGCGAATTGCCGTTGACATAGTAACAACCGAGGTTACGCCTATAACAATTCCAAGTGTTGTAAGCACCGTACGCACTTTATTAGCACGTATTGCTTCGAGGGCAATTATCAACCCTTCACGCAATTCACTTAAGAGTGTTTTAATCATATCACTCTCCTTTTTAACCTTGCTGAATGCGGGATTTGGGAATTATTCTTTCTTTTACCGGTTCATCACGTTCAATTAACCCGTCTTTGATTCTAATAATTCGTTTTGCATGTCTCGCAATTTCTTCTTCGTGCGTAACAATAATAATGGTATTACCTTTTTCGTTGATATCGTAAAATAGTCCCATTATCTCCTCACCGGTCTTGGAATCCAAGTTACCGGTTGGCTCATCCGCAAGTATTATTGCAGGGTCGGTTACTAATGCACGCGCAATCGCAACACGCTGTCTCTGTCCGCCGGAAAGCTCATTAGGCTTATGGTAAACTCTATCTGCGAGTCCAACACTATCCAATGTTTGTTTTGCTTTCGCCTTACGTTGCGAACCCGACATACCGGCATATACCAGCGGAAGCTCTACGTTATGAAGCGCATCCGAGCGTGGCAACAAGTTAAAGGTCTGAAATACAAATCCTATTTCCCTGTTGCGTATTTCGGCAAGTTCATTATCACTCATGTTACTTACATTAAATCCTTTGAAGTCATATAACCCGTGTGTTGGTGTATCCAAGCACCCGAGAACGTTCATCAAGGTGGATTTACCGGAACCCGAGGGTCCCATTATCGCAACATACTCGTTTTTATCAATGCGAAGAGATACATCTGCCAAGGCACGAACTTCTTCTGTTCCTATCTTATAAATCTTCGCAATATGTTCAATGTTTATGATATTCATAGTTTATCCGATTTCGTTGAAAGTTGACTGTTAGTTCTGCAATCGGCTATTTTGCAGTTTTTTCTCTACCTTGAACTGATACCAACGAACCGTTATTTAAGTCTTTGGATATTGCCTTATAACTTCCTGAAACAATTTCTTCATCGCCTTTAAGTCCCGAAATTACCTCGATATAGTTGTCATCTGAGATGCCTGTTTTAACGGTAACCGATTTAACTTTATTTCCATCGAGTACAAATACTATTTCTTGAACTTCGAGCGAAGCTTTTTGTTGCTCTGCCTGTTGATTTACAACACGCATCTCATTCTCTTCGCCTTCTTCCATTTTCTTTTCAGGAACGCGGGCGGTGATGCTTTGAATAGGTACCGATACTACATTTTGTTTGGTTTCGGTTTGTATAACTGCTGAGCAGGACATACCGGGGCGAATTGCATCATCAAGTTGAATAAGTTTTACTTTTACCTGGAAGTTTACAACTTCATTCTGTGTTCCCAAACCTTCAGTTATTGCACTATTGCCAATTTCTGAAACGGTTCCTAAGAATTCCTTATCACCAAATGCATCAATTTTAACTTTTGCAGTATCGCCTACAGAGATGTTGACGATATCGTTTTCATCTACTTCAACAATTGCTTCTATGCTGCTTAAGTCAGATACGGTCATCAGGTTAGTACCCTGACTAAATCCGCTACCTAAAACACGTTCGCCCAATTCAACGTTTAACGCTGTTATGGTTCCGTCCATAGGAGAATTGATGGTGGTTTTGTTCAAATCCTCACGGGTAGTGCGAAGTTGAGCTTCAGCTTGCTGAATAAATGCCTTTGCTTGATCGTAATCAGCTTGCGCAGTTTGATACTGCGAGCGAACTAATTCCATCTCTTGGTCAGATGCCAATTTCTTTTTATGCAATTCGGTTACACGATTGTAATCTCCGGTAACTTTAGTTAGCTGCGATTGGCTTTTAATCAACGAAGCCTGTGCTTGCTTTAACGATGCTTCGTTACCTTCGTACTGTGCTATATAACGGTCAGGTTTAATCCGGGCAAGTAAATCACCTTTTTTAACTTTTTGACCATCTTTTATCGGAAGTATTACTAACTCACCGGTTACTTCCGGGGTAATAATAACGGCAAATTCCGATTGTATTTTTCCGTTAGCTGTAACTGTTGAGGTAATACTTCTTACTGCAGCTTTTTCAACTTGTACTTCAGTAATTTCTTCTTTTTGACCTTTGAAAATCACTAACAATACGATAGCAAGAAGAACTACGCCTATCGAACTAAAAATAATGAGTTTCTTTTTTGACTTTTTACCGTTTGCCATGGTTATACTCCAATCGTTCTTTATTCTAAACTTGATGCGTTTAATGTTCCTATGTTGTATTTTATCTCTTTTTCGAGAGTACGGAACAAATAAGCAGCGTTAATAAAATCGTTACGTGCGTTTAAGAAATCGGTGTTTGCAATAAGCAAGTTCACCAAAGTGGTAGCTCCTAAACGATATTTTTCCTCTTCAATTCTGCGGGTTTCACTCGCAGCAACTATATTCTTTTTGGTAACTTCGAGCTGCTTTGCGGCCGCCTGAAGATTTAAGAACGTTTTTTCCAATGAGTTTATAATCTCACGTCTTTTATCGTTCATATCAATTTTTGAGTTCATGGTAGCAATCTCGGCACGTTGTACTTGCTCGGTAGTGCTCCATCCGCTAAATAACGGGATACTTAAATTGAGGCCAACTGATAGCGTTCTGTTATCCAAGATGTCACCGGGATTGCTACCTGCTCCACCATAGGAAATGGTATTGGTTAGGCGTGGCAAATATCCTGATCCTGCTATATCAACGCCCATCATGGCTGCATCGAGACGCAATTTTGCACTCTGATAATCGGCACGATTTTCAAGAGCGGTTGTCACATACTCATCAAGATTAAGATTCAACGCTTGTTTAATAACCGAAGGGTCTTTCTCAAGTGATTCCATTGTTGGATCGGCAATGGTATAATCCACATCCGATTCAAGTCCGAGATAAAATAAGAAGTCGTTTTTCTTTGCAGCAAACTCATTTTGAGCCTGCAATACTAAAAGTTCAGCATTACCTACTTTAACCTGAGCAGTATAGAGGTCTGCTAAAGTTACGGCACCTAATCTGTTTCTTTCGGTAATTACTTCAAGATTTTGCTGATTCCACTTCAAGTTATCTTCACGTACTAAAATTAACTCCTGGAGTTTAATTAAGTCGTAGTATTTGTTGATGGTAGAAAAAGCAACATCCTGCTTCAATCGTTCAATCTCAAATTGAGCAGTTTTAAGCTGATTTTTTGCTCTATCGTAATTTTTGAAAACCGAAAGTCCGTCGTACAGAGTTGTAGTAGCTGATACTCCGGCATTCCAATTTCTACTTTCGATAGTGGTTGAAGGAAGCGTTGCAGAAGCGCCGCCCGGTGTGGTGATATCCTTTTCACCGATGTCGGTACGAGACCAACTCCATCCGGCATTTGCATTCACTGACGGCAATATTCCGCCGTATGCAGATTGCAAAGCTGCCTCGTTATTTCCGAGATTATTCTCGGCTGCTTTTAAGGTTGTGTTCTTTTGTAATGCCATCCCTACCGCTTCACTCAACGTGAGTTGCTTCTGAGCAAATATGAGTGTGGGTAGTGCTGTTATTACTAAGGTTAAAACGAATTTTTTGAACATTACATTCTCCGGTCAAAAAAAAATGAGTAGTTATTAATTTGTAAACTCACATGACAAAAATGATAAAACGTTTGCATTTATGTGAGGCAATAAGGATAAACGGCAAGAACTTTACGTTAATGGTGAAACCACAACTATTTTTGGAGTACAGAATCTTTAATTTCGTGCAGATACTCTAAGGCGGCTTCATAAGTATTGGGAATTTTTCCGTCGAGGATTGCATCCTCAATTGCCTTCTTTATTATACCAACAGTTTTTGAGGGATTTAAGTTACAAATTTGCATAATTTCTTCACCTCGCACCGGTGATTGAAACTGCCGTAAAGCGTCTTTTTCACGCACTTCTATTACTCGCGCCATCACTCGCTCGTAATTTGCCAAATATGCAGCTTTTTTGTTCATATTTTTGCTGGTAATATCCGCCCTACAAAGTGTTATAAGGTCATCCAAGGCCTCGCCTGCTTCAACTATAAATCTGCGAATTGCCGAATCGGTAACTTCTTCTTTGGCTAATGCAATAGGTCGTAAATGAAGCCGAACAAGGGTTTCGAGATATTCAAGCTGTGTAAGCGGTAGTTTTAACTTGCGGAAGATGTTTTTCATCATCCTCGCCCCCATTTCCTCGTGCCCGTGGAAAGTCCACCCTATATCGTTATAAAACCGTTTAGTTTGAGGCTTAGCAATATCATGCACCAACGCGGCAAATCGCAGCCAAACGTTGTTAGTGTTGGGTGCAATATTATCAACCACTTCTGTGGTGTGGTAAAAAACATCTTTATGATGATACTCTTTTGAGAACACTCTTTTTTGATCTACTCCTGCAAGATTTGCAATCTCGGGAAAAATAATCTGCATAATCTTATTTTCGTAGAGCATTCGCAATCCGCGTCCGGGGAAATCAGAAGAGAGTATTTTTAAGAATTCCTCGGTAATGCGCTCTTGCGAAACTATTTCCAACCTGCTTGCCATTTTTGAGGCGGCTTCATTAGTTTCCGAAAAAATCTCGAAATCAAGCTGCACGGCAAACCTATACAATCGCATAATGCGCAGTGGGTCATCGTCGAATGTAACCTCTGGGTCAAGCGGTGTTCTTAATAATTTGTGCCGTAAATCGGTGAGACCATCAAACAAATCAATGATATCCCCCATTCCATCCTGTTTAATTTGCACAGCAAGTGCATTCACGGTAAAATCACGTCTGCGTAAATCGTCTTCAAAAGTGCCGTCGGTAACTATGGGCTTTCTGCTTCCGCGGTCGTAACTCTCACGCCTTGCACCAACAAACTCAACTTTAACACCCTCAAAATCAATCATTGCAGTGCCAAAGTTCCTAAAGATTTGCACGCCACGACTCCCCGATTTTATAGCTACTTCCTGCGCAAAGTCGGGACCCGAGCCAATAACCACAATATCAATATCGTTTTTGCTTACGCCTAACAATAAATCACGAACATATCCGCCAACCGCATACGCATCTACACCAAGCGTGGCACTTACCTCGGCAACAACTGCGAAAAGTTTTTTATGAATGGGGTCGGTAATTTTATCGGAAATATTCAACGAGAATCCTGTTAAAATTCTGCACCTGCTTGACGTTCGATTTGTGCTCCAAGAGCGATAAGCTTTTTCTCAAGTTCTTGATAACCGCGGTCGAGGTGATAAATGCGTAATACTTCGGTTGTGCCTTTGGCAGCTAACCCCGCCAAAACTAACGATGCACTTGCACGTAAATCGGTTGACATCACCTTGGCACCTTTAATTTGCTTCACGCCGTTTATTACCGCATTGTTTTCTTTAACGGTAATATCTGCACCCAAGCGAACCAATTCCTGTATGTGTGCAAAACGATCTATGTAAATAGTATCAGTAACCGTAGAAGCTCCTTCGGCTACAGCCATAAGGGCTGTCCACTGTGCTTGCATATCGGTGGGGAATCCGGGGAATTCACCTGTGGAAACATTCACTGCTTTTATCACGCTTTTGCGTGCATCAACGCCAATGGTGTTCCCTTCAATTGTTACCGGAACGCCTGCATCTTCGAGTTTGGAAAGCAAAGCATAAAGATGAAGATAGTTTGCATTTTTGATAGAAACCGCACCTCGTGTTATTGCACCGGCTATTAACAATGTACCTGCTTCAATACGATCGGGAATCGTTTTAATTCCCGCAGGCGAAAGCTCATCCACACCTTCAATTTCTAAGATGGAGGAATTAATTCCGCTAATCTTTGCACCCATTGCAACAAGGTAATCAACCAAATTCCCAATTTCGGGCTCCATTGCCGCATTGTTAATTACGGTTGTTCCTTTTGCAAGAACTGCCGCCATAAGTAAGTTGCCTGTAGCACCAACCGAAGGTTTATCAAAATGTATTTTGGCACCGTGCAAACGAGTGGTCGAAGCGATAATATCACCCGACTCCAACTCAATACTTGCACCCATCTTTTTTAATCCTTCTATATGAAGGTTAATTGGTCTCGGTCCCCATGCACAACCACCGGGCAACGAAACTTTTGCATAATTATATCTGCCAAGTAATGGACCCAATACATACACTGATGCGCGCATTTTTTTTACCAATTCATACGGCGCTTCAAACTTATTCACTCCCGACGTATTCAGTATCAATGTATCACCATCGGTGGTTGCCTGCGCACCCATATCTGAAAGTAAGCGAATCATCGTTTTTACATCATTCAGTTGTGGAGTATTATACAACACCGAAATTCCGGGAGCCAACAAAGCGGCAGGCATTAACGCTAACGAAGCATTTTTTGCACCCGAAACCATTATCTCACCGGAAAGGGGTTTACCTCCGGTTACTACAAACTTATCCAAAGCAATTCCTTCTTTTTATATCTTCTCTATGGTTTACCGTTTGCTCGATGCTACAAGTCCCGAATAACCGGAAATGTACACCTTGCCTTTTGGTGAAACCGTAAAATCTGTAATTGGCGAAAACTTACCAACCGCCTGTGGGCGCCACTCTTCACCTGAATTTTCGGTGATGTAAATATCACCTTTGTTTGTGGTTATATAACCTGTTGAGTGATTCAAGAACTCAACCGAAGCCAAACCGGCTTGTGTTGAAAGATCACGCTTGCGCCATTTACCGCCGCCATTTTCAGTGATGTACAATATGCCGCCGCCTGAGGTTATAAAACCTTTTTCTTCGTCTATGAATTCTATGTCGCGCAAGTAACTATCCGAAATTTTATCTTTTGCAGTAAACGATATTCCGTTATCGTTCGAGACTACAATAGTACCGCCTTTTCCGACGGCAACTAACTCAGTTGGAGTTCTTCTTGCCACTGCATAGAGTAATTCACTTGTCCCCGAGCTAACACGCTGCCACGAAGTTCCCGCATTTTCAGAACGCAGGATGGTTCCTGCATTACCTGTTATAATTGCCAACTGCTCACTTAAGAACTTAACCGAAAACAGTGTTTCGGAAGTACCCGATTCAACACGCTCCCACGTTAATCCCCAATTTATGGTTCTGTAAATAATGCCTTTGCTTCCTGCCACAATACCCGTTCCGCTGTTGTTGAAACGAATTGATTGAAAGTTCGAAGCTGTATCCAACATAACAAACGACCAGAGCATTCCGCCATCAACCGTCGAAAAAGCTGTTCCCGCGTTTCCTACTGCAAAGCCTGTACTATCGTTCAAAAAATAAACCGAATTAATATTCTGCTGCGAATACGTCTGATGCTGCACCCAATTTGCTCCGGCGGTGTAATTGGGATTAGTTTTAAACGACGATGTGGTATCCATAGCAGATTTAGTAGTTACGTTTTTTATACTCGGCCAAATATCCTGCACATAATCGAATGTGTAATAACTAAAAAATATAATGAACGCAGCGGCAAATGTCAGTATAAACCCAAATCGTACTTTTGCCCAAACTTCGGCTGCTTTACCTGCAGATTTAAAGGTACTGCTGTTCTCATCGTATTCAGTAAGCAAATCGTTTATAGCTACAATAAACTCATCGCATGAGGAGTAGCGCGCCATTGGGTCTTTTTCTAACGATTTTTGAACCATCTTATCTAACTTAGGGGGTGCATAAGCAAATGATTGCGAAACACGCGAAGCAGATTTTTTTAAATGCCCTTCCATAATTTCGTACTCGGTACCGTATTCGAACGGTGTAACACCCACAAGCATTTCGTAGAGTGTAATACCTAACGAATACACATCGCTTGCCTGTGTTGGCTCCTGAGCGTTAATTTGTTCGGGACTCATATACAGTATAGTCCCTATCTTGGTTCCCGTTTTGGTAATTCCCTTTTCAAAAACAGATTTCGAAATTCCGAAATCCATAATTTTAAGAACACCTTCTTCGTTAATAATCATATTTGAGGGTTTAATATCACGGTGTATAAAACCTTTTGAATGCGCATACCCAACACCCTGAAGTGCTTGCACCATATAGCGTAATGCATCGGGAATTGTTAAGCTGCCCTCTCGAGCAATAAGCTGCTCAAGGGTTTCGCCTTCAACAAGCTCCATCACAATTCCCAACATATCTTTTTGAGCAATAAATCCGTAAACAGATGTTATGTTAGGATGATTTAATTTGGCTTGATTGCGAGCTTCGCGTTTGAATCTCTCAATAAACTGAGCAGTTAAACCTCCTTCCATCTTCAGGAATTTAATAGCAACAAAACGTTCTAAGTCAACATCGAGTGCCTTATAGACAATACCCATGCCACCTTCGCCGAGTACATCTATTATTTTGTAATTCTCTATTATGGAACCTATCATTGTAACCTTACGCTATTCATTGCTAATAATTATGAAACTGTAATTATCGTGAGCGCCGCGTTCTTCCACCGTTTGCCCTATGGAATCCGCTATCCTATCTAAATTTCTTCTCACCATAAGCTCTGCCATTTCTTCTGCTTCCATCAAATTGCTTACACCATCTGTGCAAATAAGAAACTTCCAATTACCGTTCTGCGGCAACAAAAAACTCGCAACATCAGGTTTAATCTCTTCGGTATCGCCCAATGCCTGAGTGATAACATTTTTATATGGATGTTTTTCTGCATCGTCCATTTTAATCAAACCCTGATCAACCATACGTTGAACAAGCGAGTGATCCTTGGTTAATTGTAACAACTCATCATCGTAAAAATAGTACAACCTCGAGTCACCGATATGCCCATAATAAGCAGTGCCGGCTTCTAAATAGAGCATAACACCGGTTGTCGCCATTCCGTTATAAGCACGATGCCGTTTTGAAAGCTCTAAAATCTCACGATTTGCAAATTCTAACGAATCAATTATCCGTTGAACAGGAGGAATGTTTTTATAAAACTTAAAGTAATCGTACATAGCATAGGCAGCTGTCTCGGAAGCTACTTCGCCTGCATTGTTACCGCCCAATCCATCGCAAACAATGCATAACAGGCCTGTATCTAATCGGAAAACTTTTACATAATCTTCATTGTGGTCGCGAACGAGACCAACATTAGACTCTTCGATATAATTAAGAACCATAAATAATTAATACCCTCGGGGTTTTCGTAAAAATAGTACGAATTAAACCATTAAGGTAATAAAAATTACTGAAATGAGGATAGTCTGTGGTAGAGATTTGAGGGTTTACTCTTTAGTTAATTGTAGCAATATTTCGCCTAATTCACCCTTGTTTATGCCTTTGCCTATAAATACTATTTTCGAAAATGGTTTCTCATCACCCCAGGGCTCGCCAACTTCAAACAGATACGAACCGCGAACCGAATGGAATATATAACGTTCACCCATATCCCGAAATGCTAATATTCCCTTAACTCGCAATAGTGAGCTGCGTTTGTAGTATAAATAGTTTTGCAACCATGCCGAAAACATCTCAAGGTTAAACGGAGTCTCAATCGTAAAACCTGCCGAAGTAATATCGTGTTTTGAAAGAATATGTTTCGCCAAATCTTCGGGCATGGTATTCATCAATCGTTCGATATCATTTTTTTTATCATGCTCGTGTGTATGATCATCATGGTGATGATGTTCATGATCATGGTGATGATCGGGGTTACTGCAATCTATGCTGCACTCATCGGGTTTATACGCCAACACACTTTCTTGAATTGCCGCTCCATCATAAGCATTGGTATCCAATAACTCCATACCCTCAACTTTGCCAA
>CALKUG010000046.1 GCA_937996765.1 uncultured Ignavibacteria bacterium | reverse complement strand
GAAATGGTATTTTTTCATCACGAAGTGATGTAATCCCGATAAAATCGGGACTGTAGCGCATGGAATAAAACCTGCAACCTATTTCTACCCCGTTAGGGGTTGAACATTGGTAGAAAAAATATAAACCGAGTGCCGGGGACCTGCGATCTTGAACCAAGCGAAGGATTTATCGTGGTGTTGAATTTCTGTAAAAAACTAAAAAAAAGGAGATAATGTATGAATACCATACTCAAAACTATTGAACGGGCTGCTGAACTTCACCAAAAACAATTTCGCAAGGGCGAGCGCAAACTACCATATATATCACATCCGTTTGGCGTTGCTTTCTTACTTGCAAAATACACTGATGATGAAAATATTATTATTGCTTCACTTTTGCATGATGTTTTGGAGGATGTTCCCGGATACTACCTCTCAGATATGATTACCGAATTCGGAGAAGTGGTTACTTCTTATGTTGAAGAGGTTTCGGAACAAAAAGACCCTAACGTTCCCACTGATAAAAAACAGGACTGGGAATTCCGTAAAGTTAAATACCTCGAACATCTCTCAACGGCTTCGGAAGGGGCTTTGCTTATTTGTGCTGCGGATAAATTACATAACCTTATAACTAAATTCCGTGATTTTAATACCTACGGCACGGATATGTGGTTGCGTTTTAATGCGGGTAAAGAACAACAACAATGGTACTACAATGGGATACTTACCGTTCTAAAACAAAAATTAAATAACCCGATTGTCGCTGAGCTTGAGAGCGTTCTCACCGAAGCACAGGTAATGTTTGCGTAACCCGGCTTAACTGTGTTGTAGGTAGTTGAGGAATTTTTTGATTTCCTCAAAATCTAAGAGCAGTTTGGTGAGGGCAGAAAAACCTTCTTCGTTACTTGCGAGGTAGGTGTTTTTTAACCGCTCGGAGTGTTCATGAGGTGTTATGTTAATGAGGTGTTGAAGCTTACTAGTGAGGGATACAAAAGCTTCTTGTAAATCTTTTTTGATATGCTCAACGGAATTGATTTCTTTTATTTCGTCGGCTTTTTTGAGTGTGCGGAATAACCCGTTTACATATTTACTGCCAAAGGCGATATCGTTAAATAACTCGTGATTGGTACTTTCGTGGGCTGCTTCGGCGAGTATCACCAAATCTTCTTTGCATGTAAACTCGATACCTGAATACTGCTCAGCATTGTATATTAGATCTTCGGCTATGCTCATACATTCCTCACTTTTTTATTCCCAATCCTAATCCGTCACCAAGCGGTATAAAGGATGTTTGGAAATTAGTGTCTGAAAAAAACTTATCATTAAACGCACGGATAAACTCTGTGGAGCGTTCATATTTTACATCAATGCTTTCTTTTGCTGCCATACCGTGCCACAACAAATTATCCACGACCATTATTCCGCCAACTTTTAACTTCTCTTTTGCAAGTTCAAACAGCGCCAAATAATCTTCTTTATCCGCATCCAAAAATACAAAATCTAATTCTTCTGTAATCGTAGGAATGGTTTGTAACGCATCGCCTTCAACTATAGTAATGTTACTTAGTCCTGAACGGGTGATAAATTCCTGTGCAAGCTTGATATTCGGTTTGCTTTTTTCGAGTGTGAGAATGCTGTCTGTAGTACCAAGAACTCGTGCCAATCTGATTGAGGTATAGCCAATCGCAGTGCCTATCTCCAGTACAATGCGGGGCTTGTGCACCGAGACCAAAAACTCTAAAAAGGTGCACGAGTGGCTATCCAATATGGGGATTTTGTTTGCAGCTGCGAACTGCTCCATCTCCAAAAGTAATGGATCTTGAGTTTGGTGGAATTTTTTTAGATATGCGGCTTGTTCGGGGTAGAGGATTGAATCCATAATTACTCGATAGATTTGAGAACGCGTTCCCATCGTATGGATGAGAAAAACTCTTCATCGTAAGGGTCACGTGAAAAATACACAATTCCAGCCGAACCAATCAAATGATCTTCGGGAACAAATCCCCAAAATCTGCTATCCATACTGTCGTCGCGATTATCACCCAATGCAAAATAGTAATTTTGTTTTACGGTGTATTCGGTAGTGAGCTCGCCGTTAATGTAAACTTTTTTCTCTCGCATTTCAACATTCGGTGTACCCATATCGCGTTTAATAAGCTCGGCATAGAGTTTAAACATTTTATAGTTCAGCGGAATTACCATCCCTTGTTTGGGAACAACAATGGGTCCGTACTGGTCTTCGTTCCATGGTTGACCCGTAGGGTAAATCCTTTCGGAAACATCCAAAGGAGATTTTACATTTTCAGAAATAAATCCTGTCTCAGGTAGTGGTATCAGTTTATCGTTAACGGAGAGTAATTTATTGGTTATAACAATGGTATCGCCCGGGGTGCCCATTATGCGTTTAATGTAATTGAGTCCTTCTTCATCGTCAATAGCGCCAAAGGTTCGTGGGAATCGAAATACAGCAATATCGCCAAGTTTGGGGGCTCCGTATCGAGATATTACATGTGAATTAATTTGCCAACGAGTGCCTTCAAAAAGTACCGGTGTTTGTATGCAATAGGCGAGTTTATTCACTAATATGTAATCACCGGGAAGCAGGGTGTTTTCCATTGAGCCTGTGGGTATGCGGTAGGCCTGAAATACAAACGAACGCATAACAAGTACAACAATAATTGTTGCGATAATTATGATTATTTCGTTTTTGTAATAATCGAATGAAAGCTTGTTGGGCTTTACATTGTGCTCGTTAACGGATGTGAGCATAGATATTTGTACTAATCCTCAATCTGAAGAACGGCAAGGAATGCCTCTTGCGGCAGTTCAACACTACCGACCTGCTTCATTCGCTTTTTACCTTCTTTTTGTTTTTCGAGCAACTTGCGTTTACGGCTAATATCACCACCATAACACTTCGCAATAACGTTTTTACGCATCGCTTTAACAGTAGAACGCGAAATAACTTTAGTTCCTATGGCTGCCTGAATGGCAATTTCGAACATCTGTCTTGGAATAAGGTCTTTGAGTTTGTCGCAGACTTTCCTACCCCAATCTGAGGCTTTAGTTCTGTGCACAATGAGCGAAAGGGCATCAACAGGTTCGCCATTAAGCATGATATCGAGCTTCACTAAATCAGATTCTCTATACCCGATGAGCTCATAATCAAATGAAGCGTAGCCGCGTGTGGTTGATTTGAGTTTGTCGTAAAAATCAAAAATAATTTCAGCAAGAGGAAACTCGAACTGTATATCTGCGCGGGTGGGGTCGAGGTAAGTTGTAGTAATATAAGTACCTCTTTTTTCCATCGCCAATTTCATAATATTACCCACATATTCACTGGGGGTAACAATTTGTGACCGAACGTAGGGTTCTTCAACATGGTCAATATCGCCAAGCGGAGGCATATGATCGGGGTTATCTACCGCAACTTTTTCACCTTTGCGATTATAGACTATATACTCAACGTTTGGAAGGGTTGCAATAATGGCTTGATTAAACTCGCGGTACAAACGTTCCTGAACAATCTCCATATGAAGCATACCAAGGAACCCGCAACGGAACCCAAATCCTAATGCAGCCGAAGTTTCGGGTTGATAAATCAAAGATGCATCGTTAAGTACGTACTTTTCGAGCGCATCGCGTAAATCTTCGTAATCTTCATTGTTGGTGGGGTAAAGTCCGCTGAAAACCATCGGTTTAATTTCTTGATACCCCGGTAGCGGTGCAAGAGCACCACCTTTAACGGTGGTTATGGTATCGCCAACCTTGGTGTCTTTAACATCTTTAATGCCGCCAATAAGGTAACCAACGTTTCCCGCGGTTATTTCGCCTGAGCGGATTTTTTTTAGTTGCAAAATTCCAACTTCTTCTGCTTCGAATTGATTGTCGTTTGCAAAAAATTTGAGTTTTTGTTTCTCTTTAAGTGTTCCGTTTACCACACGAACGTAGGCGATAGCTCCGCGATAAGCATCGAAAACAGAATCGAAAATAAGTGCTTGAAGAGGAGCCTCGGGGTCGCCTTTTGGAGGGGGGACTTTATGAACAATTGCTTCGAGAATATCAACAATACCAATATCGGCTTTTGCGCTTGCAAGGATAATTTCTTCTGGTTTGCATCCGAGCAAATCAATAACTTGTGCCTTTACGCGTTCGACTTCGGCGCCGGGAAGGTCAATTTTGTTGAGAACGGGAATTATTTCAAGTCCCGCATCAATTGCGAGGTATAAATTGCTAATTGTCTGGGCTTCAACACCTTGCGAAGCATCTACAATAAGAAGGGCTCCATCGCATGCGGCAAGCGAGCGAGAAACCTCATAGGTAAAATCAACGTGCCCCGGGGTATCAATAAGATTAAACGTGTATTCAGTTTTATCTTTTGAAAGATATTTCATCTGAATAGCATGTGATTTAATGGTAATACCGCGCTCGCGCTCCAAATCCATGCTATCGAGCACCTGATTTTTTAATTCACGGTTGGTGAGCGTGTGGGTTGTTTCAAGCAAACGGTCGGCAATAGTTGACTTACCGTGGTCAATATGAGCTATTATGCAAAAATTTCTAATTCTATCCATACAATCGCAATTATTTAAACAGCTAAAATACGTAAAATCAAGGGGTTTACCAATACGCCCCATAATCAGTTTGTGAATACATTACGTTATATTTGTTGATGTAAATTAAACAAAGTAAGAGATGAAGAAGCAGCTTTCTCAAGGCAAGTCAAGTTTTGAAAAAATAGTTTCAGAGAACTGTTATTACATTGATAGAACTCAATACATCGAAAAGTTGGAGAACTCATCAAATCCGTATCAGTTTTTCCTTCGTCCCAGGAAGTTTGGAAAATCTCTTTTTATCTCAACTCTGCAATGTTATTACGGAATAGAATACAAAGGGCGATTTACCGAACTGTTTGGAGAGCTCTACATTGGGAAGAACCCCACTAAACTCGCAAACACGTTATATGTAATAGTCTTTGATTTTTCCGCAGTTGATACACGGCACACTGATGAAATAGAAACAGGATTCTTTCGCAGAGTAAAAAACGGCATTGACCTTTTTGAAGCAACCTACAAATTGTTCACCGATGAACAACTTGTAAATTTGCAAAAACTGACCGACCCTGCAGAGCTTGTCCTTGAATTTTTTAGCATATTTAAAAATGCAACGTCTGGTGGGGAACTCTTTATTCTTGTTGATGAATATGACCATTTCACCAATGAATTATTGTCTTTCAACTTGGATTCATTCAGAAATATTGTTACGCAAAATGGTTTTGTGAGGAAATTTTATGAAGCAATTAAAAGTGCCACCCGTGAAGGAATAGTTGATAGGTTTTTTGCTACCGGAGTAACTCCTGTTACCCTCGATAGTATGACGAGTGGTTTTAACATTGCTAAAAACCTTACGCTCGTTAAAGAGTTTAATGAAATGTTGGGTTTTACCGAGAATGAAGTGATTGAAATGCTCGGGTACTATGTGGTAGAAAGCCCCGAGAGAGTAATCGAAGATATGAGAGAGTATTACAACGGTAGTTTGTTTTGTATTGATGCTACTACACGCTTATACAACAGTAATATGGTGCTCTATTTTGTTGATGCACTTATTTCCACAGCTTCCTACCCCCGCGTGTTAGTTGATATTAATATTGCCAGCGATTATTCCAAAATCGGCAAATTAATTTTACTTGCAAAACATAACGAGCTCAGCGAGAGGATGAATGAGCTATTTGAATCGGGTGAAGTTGCCGCGCGTTTAACGTATCAGTTTAGTTTTGAGAGAGATTTTACCGAAGATGATCTAATTTCACTGCTCTTTTACAACGGGTTGTTAACATTAAAATCAGAAATGGGACCTCGCTTTATTTTTAGTATCCCCAATTATGCAATTCGAGAATTGTACTGGGATTTTCTAAAAATTAAATATGAGGAGAGATATAGTGTTGAGTTAACCAACTCTGAAATTGACGATGAGATGTATGAGTTCACTTATAAAGCCAACTATCAAAAATTGATACATGCAATTGAAAGAGTAATGGAGCGTTTGAGCAACAGGGACCTTATGAATTTTACTGAAAAAGATTTAAAGTTACTCGTTATTCTGCTTGCAAGATTGTCTGATTCATTTGTGATCGAAAGTGAAGTAGAAGTCTCTGGAAAATACATTGACTTGTTACTCTCAGCAAAAACAGAAAAAGGCATCAAAGAGAATTATCTCATTGAATTAAAATATCTAAAAATGGCGCAAGAGAGCGAGTTAAATCAAAAATTGAACGAAGCAGAAGAGCAAGCCAAGGAATACCTTTCTCTGATAGAAAGAAGTAAGAAATATATTGGTTTGACAATAGTATTTGTTGGTAGAAAGGGCTTGGCATCGGTTATTAATTAATGGAGCGATAATAAAGGGGGTGAACAAAATGCGTACATTTACACGATTAAAAATTGAATTTATGAGACTATGAAAAAAACTATTGTATTAATTGTTTTTCTGTTTATTGGTGCAGTATCGGCACAAAATCTTCGATTTGCTTGGGTTACGGATATCCATATTGGAAACCCCATTGGTGCAACCAACTTAGGTTTGGTAATTGATTCCCTTAATGCTCGCAACGATATTAGTTTTGTTGTGGCTTCGGGGGATATTGCCGAAAAAGGAAAAACCTCAGAGCTTGAAGAAGCTTTTACTATTTTTAAGAAATTGAGACACCCGTATTATATTATCCCCGGCAACCATGATACCAAATGGAGCGAAAGCGCTAACACTGCTTTTACAGCCATTTTTGGTGGGGAGAGATTTGTAGCCGACTACAACGGCAATCGTTTTATTGGAATCAACAGCGGGATTTACTGGCGTGGCGGTGGCGGACATGCGACCCCCGAGAGCAGGCGTTGGCTTGATTCGGTTTTAAACAAGACCCCCAATAACACACCTGTGTATTTTTTCATTCACCATCCGCTTGAGCCGGGTAATATTGATAATTGGTTTAAGGTTACTAATTCCCTGAGAAAGAAAAATATTAAAGCGATATTTGTGGGACACGGACACTCCACCAAACGCTACAATTTTAACGGCATTCCCGGGTTTATGCTCAAGGCATCTGTCTCTGGCGCTAAAGACCAGGGGAGATTTTATGGCGTAGTTGAAATTGCCCCTGATAGCATAAGGATTTTCGAGAATGGTGTGGGTCATCGAGATGCGCGTTGGGCTTCAATCCCTGCCGATTCATCGCTCACAATCCCCAAGGTTGATTCAACTCAGTTTGTGAATTATGGTGTAAATCTTCAATGGCTCAACGAAATGCAAACTACATTTACCGCAGCACCCATCATCTACAAAGAAAACGTTTATGCAGTATCAAAATCCGGGTTTTTGTTTTGCTTGGATAGTTCGGGCACGGCCAGATGGGATATTAATCTCGAAGCCGAAGTTTCCTCAACTCCCACAATATCCGATGATATTCTCTACGTTGCCACCGTGCAAGGGGATGTACACGCAATAAACGCTATAACAGGAGCCCATGTTCAAGCCGTGGGTATGGAAGGTCCTATCACTTCGCGATTGATAGTAGTACCTGCAACGTATAATGGTGAAAAAACAAAAGCATTGTTGTTAGGAAATAGTGCGGGCAAGCTTACGGCACTAGAGGTTAAGTCATTTGTTGTAATTTGGGAAAACACAGAAGCACAGGGAATGATTGAATCAATGCCCCTCTACATAGATAATAAAATTGTCTATGGCGCTTGGGATGGATACTTGCATTGCGTTGATATGGCTACAGGATTAACCAACTGGAAGTGGAGCGAGAACATTAATTTTTACTACTCACCTGCGGCTACAAATCCCGTTACGGATGTTAGTTCGGTATTTGTATCACTACCCGATAAAAACATAGCTGCGATTGATTTATTTACCGGTAAAACGCGGTGGAAAAAGAGCTCATTTAATGCGTGGGAAAGTGTGGGTATTTCCGCCGATAAAAAAACGGTGTTTGTTAAATCTATCGACAACGTTTTCTACTTAGTTGATGCAAAAACAGGAAATCTCAAAAAAGAAATTCCCGCAGGTTATGGTTTTGATACAGTACCTTGCACGCCTTTTAACTATGCCGGATATATATTATTTAATACACGAAGCGGAATGGTTTACGGAATAGATGCTTCGTTAAAACCCAAACAATTATTGTTCTTAGGCAACTCACGTGTTCATCAATTAGCAGCTAGCCAAACACGAGTTGTAGCACTCACTATGGATGGCACAGTGGCTGTGTTTAAACTGAAATAAGAGGGTAAATTACAGAATGTACAAAGGAATAATTTTCGATATAGATGGTACGCTTACTTCAACCAACGAGCTGATTTATGCATCGTTTAATCATATACTGCAAAAGTATGAGGGTATAACTTATAGCGATGAGCAAATAATTGCGTTGTTTGGTCCCACGGAAGAACAAATATTAGTGCGTTGGTACCCCGATAAAGCAGAGGAAGTTGTTGAAGAGTATTTTGATTTTTACAAAAACGAATTACCCGAAATGGCATCTGCGTATGATGGTATTCATAACTTGTTGGAGATCATCAGTAAAAAAAATATTCCACTCGGAATATTTACAGGTAAGGGTAGGAGAGCAGCAGAACTTACATTAGAAGGGCTGGGCTTGAGAGACTACTTTACTTACTTTGCATCGGGTGATGATGTTGAAAATCACAAACCCGCTGCAGATGGTATTGTTAATTACCTTAAAACATACAACTTTCAACCACATGAAGTGTTGATGATTGGTGATGCGCCCGCGGATATTAAAGCCGCACGCAGTGCAGGTACACCGGTTGCATCGGTAGTTTGGGATTCTTATGCAAAAGATGAAGTTTTGAAACTGAACAGCGAATTAGTTTTTTATTCGGTGGCGGGGTTACAAGAGTATTTACTCTCCACACTCCCTGAGTAAAATTATTGAAATCGGTTGATAACCTGAATAACTGTTTGTACCTCTTCGAGCGTTGTGCCAAAAGAAATCGGTAAACTCAAAACTGTTTTGTGAATTTCTTCGCTTAACGGGAACGATTGCCCATCCAATATGCCCTTCATAGCGTTTTGATGATGAGGGGGAACGGGATAGTGTATCTCGGTTTTGATCCCGTTTTCTAACAGATAAGATTTTAACCTATCGCGCTCAGGGTGTCGCACTGCATAAATATGAAACACATCTTCATACCCTTGTTGCACAACGGGCAACACCAATCCTTCGATAGTAAGACCTTTTTGATACTCTGCTGCCAATCTCTGTTTATAGAGTGTTATTTCATCGAGATGTTTGAGCTTTACGGAAAGAATGGCCGCCTGAAACTCTTGCAAACGTGAATTATATCCGAGATACTCATTGTGGTATTTTATATGAGAACCATAATTGCGAAGAGCTTTAACTTTTGTAGCATATTCGGGGTTTGAGGTAATGACCGCACCGGCATCACCCAACGCACCTAAATTTTTTGTGGGGTAAAAACTAAATGCTCCATAATCTCCAAATGTACCAGAGAGCTTATTGTTGTATTTAGCTCCGTGTGACTGGGCGCAATCTTCGATGAGTATAAGATTGTGATTCTTACAAAGTTCGAGGATGGGATCCATATTGCACATTTTGCCATAGAGATGCACCACCATTATTCCACGAGTGTTTTCAGTGAGCGATGTAGCAATCAACTTTGGGTCAATGTTATAGGTGGTAATATCGGGTTCAACCAAAACGGGTTTTAACCCGCATTGTATAATGGCGAGAATGGTTGCGATGTAGGTATTGGAGGGTACAATTATTTCGCTGCCCTCAGGGAAATCGTAGGAGCGTAGGGCGAGCATCAGAGCATCGAGTCCTGAGTTTAGTCCCACTGCAAAGGGCACATGGTGATACTCTGCAAATTGTGTTTCAAATTCTTTTACACGGTTTCCTAAAATATACCAACCACTATCAACAGTTTGATTGAGAACTTCTTTTATCTCATCAAAAAAAGCTCGGTTTGAATTAGCAAGTGATTCGTATTCAATCATTTTTCGTTTCCATAGCGTTCGTAGATATAATCGTTTGCATCGAAGTACTCAGAAGCAAGAACCATTAATATTGCGTCGGGTGAAAAATCATACATTTC
>CALKUG010000045.1 GCA_937996765.1 uncultured Ignavibacteria bacterium | reverse complement strand
TTTTCATACGGGCACTTTTACCAAATGCCGGGACTGGGCTTGCTTTACAATAATGCAGACTACTCGATACTAAAAGATTTACAAGCAGGTGCTGTTAATTACGGAGTAATGGGTAATCCGAATTTAAACCCCGAATTTACTGCACAATATGAGTTTGGTCTTAAACAAGCTCTGAGTCAAAATCTTGGTGTTGAATTCTCTTTCTTTTACAAAGATATTCGTGATTTGTTAGGAGTTCAGTTTATTGAAACCTACACTGCTGCCGAATATGGACAGTTCACCAACATTGATTTTGGTTCTGTAAACGGAATAACTCTTTCGTTAACAGGAAGAGAGTTTGGACCTTTTAGTGCAACGGTAGATTATACATTGCAATTTGCACAAGGTAACTCATCCGACCCACGTGAATCTGCAAACAGAGCTGCAGCCGGAAAAGACCCGCGCCCACGTGATGTTCCGTTTGGTTGGGATCAAAGACATACGCTAAATCTTACATCGGTTTATTTTGAGCCCGATGATTTTTCAGTGAGTGCTATTTTTCGTTATTCAAGCGGCCAGCCATACACACCCCAAATTGGTTTGGGATTTGGAGCTGAGCTTGAAACAAACTCAGCAAGAAAAGACGGATACTTTTTGCTCGATATACGTGCAGAAAAGTATGTAAACCTTTTCGGAGTAAATTTAAGTTTGTTTGCACGCATGTTTAATGTGCTGAATACCAATTTTACCAATGGCTTTGTGTTCGACACTACAGGCAGTCCGGATTACACCATTGACCCTGTATCCAGCAGAGTTCAGTTAACTAACCCCTCTCGCTACGCCGAGCCAAGAAGAATTGAGATTGGTTTCTCAATTAGGAGCAATTAGAATGAAAAAAAATACAGCAGTATCAAAACTACTCGTCGTTGTTATTACACTTATGCTTGGTGGTGTTTTAAATGCCCAATTTTTAGTGCCAACCGTGCCCCCGGAGCTTAGGGGAAAGATTGATGCTGAGCGCAAGGGTATTCACGATGCGAACAGAATTAGAACCATGTTTTATAACTTTGGAATGGTGGGAGATTATCCCCCGGATCCTATAAAAGTTGACTTATCAGTGTTTCACTCAGTAGAAGTGCCTAAGGGTTCCGGTGAAAACTATTCCGATGGTATTACGCCGTTTGTATTAGCCAGAGTTACCACTGAGTTTGGTTCAACAGCTTACATTATGGAAACAGGGTTCCGTGAAAGACAGACTACCAGCCCTATAAGCAACAAAATAATGCGTTTCGAACCGCGCCCGGGTTACTTTCAGGAAGACCCTGCGGTTAACGTAGGCCGTTCGATTGCAATTAGTAACGATCCTCGTACTTGGCCAAGTAAATGGGTTGATAAACTTACTGATACCGATGATCCGGGTTGGTCAGAATCATGGAACGGATATTTTGGCAAAGCCGCTCTTGCAGACCAAGAGAGTTACACGGTTTATGATGATAACTATTACGATGCTTGGGAATTCTATCCTGATTCACGTGATAGAACACGCAGAGGATTGGGATTGCGCATTGAACAGCGCGGTTTCCAATGGGCTAATCCTCAAGCAGGTAATGTAGTGTTTTTCCATTATGACATTACAAACGAAGGAACTACAGACTTTAATGACAATATCATATTCGGACTCTATATGGATTCCGGTGTGGGTGGATCCGGTATAGGTATAGATGGAGTAGCTGAATCCGATGACGATAATGCCTACTTCGAACGCAGTTCAGACTTAAACCTTGTTTATACATGGGATAAGTTTGGAAATGGTGCTCGTGGCAAAACCGGTTATTTGGGATACTCGTATCTTGAAACCCCGGGAAATCCCTTTAACGCAAAAGATGATGATGAAGATGGCGTAATTGATGAAAAAAGAGACGGCGGAGCAGGGTCACTTGTTGAAACCCAGGCCGGCATTCTTGCTTACGCTCAAACAAATTATGATTTAGCAAAATTTGAAGCTTTCCACGGAAAAATTGACACACGTCCTGCCTTCAAAATTGGTAAATGGTTTACCGGTGATGAGGATATGGATTGGGTGGCTGAGTTCCATGATACCGGTGCTGATGGTGTGTTTGGTACCAATGATACCGGTGAAGGTGACGGAAAGCCCACCAATGGTGAACCCAACTTCGACAGAACCGATGTTGACGAATCTGATCAGATTGGTCTTACCGGATTTAAGATGAACAGAATCAAAGCCGGTGTTGGCGCACCAACAACACAAGTTGATCAGATAGTGTTTTTTGATGACGGTAAAGAGTGGCCTAAAAAACTTTGGGAACACTTTACTTCCGGTTCTCCATTTGACCAGGCACTTGTTCAGAACTATAACATAGGATTTTTGTTTGCTTCGGGTCCTTTTATTCTTAAAGCAGGTCAAACGGAAAGAT
>CALKUG010000044.1 GCA_937996765.1 uncultured Ignavibacteria bacterium | reverse complement strand
AGTTTTCCCAATCCCCAGATCCCGAACCGTAAAAAAAAATGCCCCGAGTTTGCTCGGGGCATTTTGCTTTTAATGGTTGCTTACGGGAGCACGTTCTCTTTTTTTAGATGTGCACTTCCACTAACAATTCTTTTGCTTTGTAATCAGCTGGATTGATAAAATCGCGTTCAATCTGTTTACCGTTTACAAATACTACTTTTGCATCGAGGCCTTTTCTTTCAATCGAAAGTTTGATTGTTTTTCCGCGGAATTTACGAACCGCACAAGCATTTTTCCAATGTGAAGGTATATTAGGACGGAATGCAATTCCACCGATCGAGGTACGGAATCCCAATATGTGGTCTAAGCCAATACGATACATCCAAACTGCGGTTCCTGTTAACCAGGAGTGCGACGCCTGACCTTCGGTTTCGTGGTCGGGAGATGTAACGTATTCGGCAAATACATACGGTTCAACTTCGTAACGGTCAATGCGTTTCGAGGAATTAACAGGGAGCATTGATTTATAGATTTTGTATGCTTCATCGGTATCACCAAGCATAAGAAGTGCAAGAACAAACCAGCTGGAGGCATGGTTGAATATCGCACCGTTTTCCTTTTTGCCGGGAACGCAACGAGAGATGAGTCCCGTGTTTTCCACAAATTCGGTGTATGAAGGCCAACAAATCTGAACGCCGTTAGGTTTCACCAAATGCTTTTTAACAGATTCGGCGGTGGCTACTGCGCGTTCGAGGGGGGCTAAACCGGAGATAATTGACCAGCTTTGTGAGTTGATAAATATCTTGCCTTGTTTCGATTTATGTGTGCCCAGGGGACCTCCAAAATCGTTAAAAGCACGGATATACCATTTGCCATCCCAAGCAACTTCGTTGGTAACTTTACCAATGGTGTTATATGCTTGTTTCCAACGTTTAATAACTTTGGTGTCGTTTTTAAGTTCGAGTAATTCGAATGTTTTACGGATAACATAGGCAAGGAAGAATCCTCCCCAAACCGTTTCACCTTTACCGCGGGGACCAACTTTATCGAGTGTGTCGTTCCAATCGCCGTTCATTATTTTTGGTAAACCGCGTTCAGAGGTTGCAGATATTGCAAAATCAATTGCCTTAACCATGTGCTCGTAAACAGTTCCTTCGCCGCCATCGTGATACACTACGGTTTCATCCAAGAATGAGAGGTCGCCTGTTTCGTTCAAGTATTCAATTATTCCAAAAGGAACCCAAAGCGGGGTATCAGAGTGGTTGGTTCTTTCGCCCCAATCGGTGAGTTTGAAAAAGTTGTGGAGCGTTGAGCCATCTTTGAATTGGAAACGGAGTGCATTAAGCAAACGTGCGCGCACTCTTTTTGGCTCGGCTATTACCATACCAATGATATCTTGGAACTGATCGCGCATGCCTGTTCCAAATAACAAACCGCCGTGATAATATCCCGAATTACGAGCCATATCGAATGTAACTGCAGCTTGGTATTGATTCCATACGTTGAGCGAGGCGTTAAAATCTTCGTCGGGGGTTCCAACTTCAACGTGCGAAAGGAAGTTACTCCAGTATGCTTTTACTGCCTCAAGTTTTGCATCAAGGGTTTTTATATCCTTCATGGCAGTCCATTTCAGGTCTTTGAAAGCATTTTTTTCTTTAGGAGCAACACCTGTAACAATCGCAAAATCTTTTTTAGCACCTGCTTTTAAGGTAAGTTTAGATTGAAGAGCCGCAACGGGTTCGCCTGCGGTAATTTCGGTGTTTTTCATTTTACCGGTTTCAATGGATTCAGGATTTGCTTCTGAACGCCATTTGCCGATAAATGAATCCAACGAGCCATCAAATCCCGAAACAGGGAGCGTGGAGGTGAACAGGAGGTTAAACTTCCAATCGAGGTTGGGTTGCTCAACCGAAACTTTTTTGTTCAGTACCCAATAACGGCGGGTAGCAACAAGTGTTTCGTGTTCTTTGTTGAAGTGAATATCGGTAAAGTGTTTATCGTTGGGTTGATTGATAATATCGTTGAGTGCATTACCCATCATAAGCTCTACAAAGGAATACACTTCGAGCTTGCGTGCTTTATCAGATTTGTTGGTAAGCGTACAACGCCAGATTTCGGAATTGCTATCGCGAGGCACAAAATAGGTTATTTCGCCTTCGATTCCTGAATAAGAGGTTTTGATGGTGGTGTAACCCTGCCCGTGACGGCACTCGTAGTTGTCGTATTTTACTTCGATGGTAGGAGCCCAAGAAAGCGACCAGTATTCACCCGATTCAACATCTTTCACAATAACGTATCTGCCCGGTCTATCCCAGGGTAATGAGTTGTATCTCATACGGGTTAAACGGTTATCGCGCGGGGTATCTAAAAACGAAAAACCGCCACCGGTGTGTGAAATGAGTCCCATGTACCTATCGTTCCACATATAGTTGAACCAAGGGCGTGGAGTGCGGGGGTCGGTTATAATAAATTCGCGTTTATCGTCACTAAAGTGACCGTATTTGTTTCCTATCATTGGGTAACTCCGTTCTTTAATTTAAGACGCAGGGTAATAATTTTCTTTGGCTCTGCTGATACAGTAACCGTTGATTCTTCGGCAACCGCAATTTTGTGTTTGCTGAGCTCTTCGATGGTAACTTCTTCAGCTTTTGCAATGGGTTTGAAGAATGTGAACTCGCCGATTTGTGCGCTTTCGGTGGGGTTATACACACGAAGAATAACATCTCCCGAACCATCTTCTGCAACTTTGAGCGATGAGAAAATGAAATTCTTGTTGCTAAACGATAGGAACGACTCGGCTGAGTTTGATGCTCCTTGTAAATCGCTGAGTTCAAACAAGGCGGGTTTGTTGTTGAATTGAAGCGACTCGTTGTAGATATCTGCCGACTCCCAATTTCCTGCGTGAGGTATAATCGAGAGATCGAATGTATGCTCTCCAAGTACCTGAGAGCCCTTTTGGTCGGAGTAATCTTCAACCGAAGAGGGCGCTATGATAAATCTGAATGAGCGTAACAACGTAATTGCTAAGGTTGAATGTTTATCGGGTTGTAGTTCGTACTCTTTAAGTCCGGCAACCGCTATAGCCAAACCGCGTGAGCTGTTGTTAACATCAACAAATTGATGCATCGGGAAATCGTACATGGGCTGCTCCACCCATTTACTGGTGTCGGGTCTCTCGGCAGAGCGTTTAACCACATCGAATTGACCTTCGCCGTAGTGGAAAGGATTTTCAACATCGGTTGGGAACATCATTCTGAAACGATGGTCTTCGGCTTTGTTGTTCATAATTACTTTTAAATCAATACGACGAGTATCTTTAGCAAGTGTTACACGAAGAGTAAGCGGAACGCGAACTGTATCAACGGTTCCGTTTTCCCGAGCTTCGAGTGTGCGTGCCAAAATAAGCTTGAATTTGATTTCAACGGTTGATGAAAGCGGACCATTTTCGATACAGTGAATTTTTGGTTTGGATTCAAGTGTATCCATAGTAGGTGATACAGGTTTATGTACCCAAGCGTGTCCGGCTTCGCCTTCGTCGTGGAAGTAAGCTAAATTCCTATACTTTTCACCGCTGGTTTTATCCTTTATGGTGAGAGTGCCATTTCTTTCGATACGCACTTTCAAGAATTCGTTTTCGAGAACAAAGCGTTTTTTCTTGAGTGTGCAAAGAACAGGTTCTTCTTTCTCGGAGGAAGCAACGGGAACAATGGCGTAGGTTGAATAACCTAATTGTTTCATGGAACTGATTTGTACCCAAGCTTTATAACGAACCACTTCAACATACATTGGGCGGTTGATGGGTTGCTCGAGCACAGGTTGAAGTTTTTCGCTCTCGCGAATCTGAACAGGGAGTGATTCACCTGAAGGGGTAAGTAGCGCAAACGCACCTGAATCCGATTTAACAGGAATATCAATAAGCGCTTCAACCACGGTTGGATTTTCAGAAGTAGTGGGGTTTACGGCTACTAAGTATGCAACGGCATTGTTGAATTGCTCGTTTGCATCTTCGGGTTTACCAATTCCCGCACCAATAAACTTACAAGCACGTTCAAAAACTCCGCTTGCAATATCAATGCTCTGTTTGTATCTCCACATCATATCCCAGTGTATTGCATCAAGCGAGCAACCGCCTATGGAATCGTGTGCACTGTTTTGGAGCAAGTAATTCCAAGCCATTGGCAGATATGTTGTTTTAGTATCGTTGCCCAATAAGCCGGAAATGGTGTAAAATGGTTCAGCATAGAATTGCAGGAGTTTTTCAGTCTCAAAATTCTTTTGCTTCAAGTACATACGCGCCGAAGTGGTGTAGCCGTACATATTACCGCTGCGCAAGTCGTATTGCGAGCTGCGGCGTTCGCCGGTAACAAGCGCGAGTTTGCTTTCATCCACCGAAGAGAAGACTTCTTTAGCGTAATCTTCGAGAGTGCTATGCACTACATTAATTTCCGGGAAAATCTCTTTAATATCTTTGATGATTTGAACGGTTTTTTCGTTAGGACCGCTTGAATCGTGTCCTTCCATCCAAACACAATGGGGGGTTGTAAAGTCATCTGCCTGTTTAGCAACAATTGCTTCAACTGAAGGTTTAATGTTTTCTTTGTGATAACCTTCGTAATAGCGGCTCATGTAATAATCTTCGTGTTCACCGGTGCCATCAGCGAAATGGAAAAGAACGCCTTTTTCCCAAGGGTGTTCAACATCAGGGATTTGCTCGTTGTGTACGGCGGGGCGGTAAATGTAAAAATAGAAGTTATAACGCGGCATTGTGGAAAAGCGTGAGGATATTGCTCGGGTACCATCTGCACCTTCCCAGATAAATTCAGCTTTTTCGGAATCGAGTGAGTTAATACCGCGATAGAACATTATTAACTCAATACCAAACTCTTTGTATATCTGAGGGAGTTGGGAAATTTGTCCCCAGCTAAAAGGGGAGTAGCCGATTTTGGAAGTCTTTCCTAATTCGGCTGAGACTTTATGTCCGTGAAGGAGGTTACGGATAAGGTTTTCGCCACCAACTTGAAATTGTTCAGGAAGAATAAACCAAGGACCTATAAACAGTCGTTTCTTTTGAACAAGTTTAATAAAGGTTTTGCGCATATGCGGCCGGGCTTCGAGATAGTCGGTTGCAACAGCGGTTTGGGAATCGAGGTGGAATGCACGGTACTCGGGGTTGCGGAGTAATATGGCAATCACTTCATCAATCATATCAACAAGCATCTGCCTGTTACGTTGGAATGTAAAACGCCACTCCCTATCCCAGTGAGTGTTCGAGATTACATGAAATATTTTATCGGGTCTCATTTATTTTCCGTTTAAATAGAAAGAAATAGATTATGTTTTAACAGTACCTCGGCAACACCGCCGGGGCAAATATGTGAAGCAGCACTTAAATTGTGTCCTGCAGTATGTGCAAAAGGAACGGCAACACTTGTGCCTATACCTGCCGCACGAATGGCAATGGTTCCGCTCTCGGAATCCTCGAAACCAATTACTTTATCAAATTCTGTAACGGGTACATTGAGATGATTTAAAGCAATGGAATATAAATCGCGATGTGGTTTCAAACGTATTTCGTTTGAATCGGATGCGGTTACAAAAGCGTTGTAAACATCTTTATAATGCTTGAAATGATTGAGAATTTTTTTCTTACGCTTTACAGGTATTTCCCAATGCTGAATTTCTTCGCGGAATACCTTAAACACCTCGCTCATAACAATATCTGCTTCATAAAAGATAGAAGAAGTTACGATAGATATTTTTAGTGGTGTTTTTTCAAAAAATAAACCGAGTTTACGAAGTTGAAGCTCAACATCTTTTACGTTGAATGTAGCTGAGGGGTCTTTTTCCTGATATTGTGAAATAAGACGACCGGCGAGATGCCAGGCATCGGCACCCAAAAATCCTTTTACTAAGCCGAGGAAAATCGGTATTCCAGGCATGGGTTCTATCCAGTGTTTGCCTTCGGGCAAGTGAAAACCATGCAATACATCATCTACATGCCCCACGGCAATTGCAGCGAGCAACTCGTGATAACGTTGATAATAAATATCAATACCTGCACGCACGTAATCGTTTAGTGAATCCACTTTCATAGTCTCAGAATAGATTTTAGCTAAACCGCGTGTGTATGAGCGTAATTCTTCGTTAGTGGTTTTGGGATTCTCGCGCATTTGGATAAATCTGTTTTTTTCGAGAATATCCGAAATGCCAAAACTCATAAGGTTTAAAACAACTTCGTGTTTGCGATTCTCGTCTTTCCCAAATACCAATGTCCATAACGAAGCGTAGAGATACCACTCTATCAAACAGTTGCGGCGGATTCTATCGCCATAGGTTTTGATGAGGTATTCGATATGCTTAGTTGTTGAGTTTCCGATGATGTGAGGATAATCTTTCTTTTTATCTAATCCCTGCCACATTTCGGTGTTAAGTAAGCCCGTTATTTTACGAACCATATACTCAAGTGAGTGAATACAAATTTCTTCTGTGGTTGTGGTGGTTCCATCCATATCCATAACTGCTGCTGCAAGGTAGGGACGGGTTTCGGTTATTTTGGGGGCAAGTGGACTCAACTCAAACGAAGGGTGAACAAAGCCGGGGTTCTGAATTACAACAAACTCAGTTCCTGCTTTCTTTAATAATGCTTGTGCCTCTTTTAAAGTGACGAACTTTTTAGTACTCATATTTCTCTAAACTATTACTCGTTATTATATGATTGAATGAGAGCCATTCCTTGCTCTAACAGTGATTTTACTTCAGCATCGGAGCTACCTTCAGCATATACTCTGAACATAGGTTCTGTTTCCGATGAGCGAAGAAGAAGCCAACGCGCTTCGCCTTCAAGAATAAATTTTAATCCGTTAACAACACCGCGCGAACTGTTGTAGCTCAGTGTGTCAAGCACTTTAAACTCTGCAATACTTTGCGGAATGCTTGCGGCAAAATGGGGGAGAATCTCTAAACGGTTAGGATGCTCGAAGTGATAATCTATTCTATCGTAGTAGATTTCACCAAACTTTTTCTTTTTCTCGGCGTAGTATTCCGAAAGGGTTTTGCAGTTACTGTATGCCAACATCTCGCAGAGCAATAACGCGGAAGCAATTCCATCGCGTTCGGGGATGTGGAAAGAAAAGCCAAAGCCGCCGCTTTCTTCAAAGCCGCAGGCAACTCCGCCTTTTACCATTTCATCGGTTATATACTTAAAGCCAACTTGCACATCACGAATTTTACGATTTTTCTTTTTAAACAAATTAAGTTTGCCGGTAACCGAACTTGTTTTAACAATATCGCCACCGGTTTTTTTATTGTTGATAACGTGATCGGTTAACAACACAATGGTATCTTGGGCACTGAGCCATGTGCCGCCATCGAGCAAAACACCGCATCTATCAGCATCGCCATCGGTAGCTACACCAAACGCAAACTCCGAGTGTGCCTTTAAGAAGTCGGAAAAAGGAGCAAGATTTTTTTCAATCGGCTCTGCTAAGCGGCCATTAAATGTTTCGGAAGCTTCACCAAAAATAGTTTCTGAAGGGATGTTAT
>CALKUG010000043.1 GCA_937996765.1 uncultured Ignavibacteria bacterium | reverse complement strand
AATAGACCTGATTTAACCCTTGAAGAGTTCTACGAATTTGAACAACGTATGACCGAAGCAAAGTATGTAGCTGCCGAGCAATGGAACTGGGGTAAAGTGATTAGTTATAAAAACAAAGAAACGAATCCCGATGTACAAGTTGTCGGTATAACAGAGGACGCTATAAGAACCAACGATTTTGTTGTTCAAGATGGACGTGAATTCAGAGCACTGGATATAGACAGAGCAGATAAAGTTTGCATTATTGGTGCCGATGTAAAGAAAATACTGTTTGAAAACGTTGACCCTATGAATAAAGTTGTAAGGGTAGGTGGCAGTGACTATAGAGTTATAGGAGTTTTTGAAGCTAAAGGTCAATCCTTTGGACAAAGCCGAGATAACTTAGTAGCAGTTCCCATTACCGCCTTTCAAGCTGACAACGGAAGAAGAGGTCGCAGTATAAATATTACGGTTACTTCATTTTCAAATGTGGATTATAATCGTGTTATTGATGCAGCCATCAGTCATTTTCGTGTGGTGCGTAACTTAAAGCATGATGAAGAAAACGATTTCGAAATATTCAGCAACGAATCGGTCCTTTCACAAATTAACGATATCACTGCCGGTGTAAAAATCGGAGCAATGGCAATATCATTTATTGCTTTGCTTGCTGCTGGCATTGGCATTATGAATATCATGTTAGTATCTGTTACCGAACGTACACGTGAGATAGGTGTTCGTAAAGCAATTGGAGCTAAAAAGATAAACATACTTACTCAATTCCTGATTGAGGCAATTGTGCTGAGTTTGATTGGCGGCTTTATAGGTATTGCTTTTGGTGTAGGTATCGGAATACTTGCAGGAATGCAACTTTCAGCCAAAGTAGCATTGCCATACGATTGGATTATGATTGGTTTGTTTATATGCGTATTTGTAGGCGTGTTATTTGGAACATATCCTGCTTATAAAGCATCAAACCTCGACCCGATAGAAGCTTTACGTTACGAGTAATTATGAGAAATTGAGAATTGGTTATTGTCTAAAAATTAGGGCAATAATCAATTCTCTTTTCGCATATATAGCTTATATTTTTTTATCTTTGGGGATTATGATAATACTGTATTTCCCTTGAAACTACGCCCGTTTTATGCACTACTATTTGCAGTTTTTGTGCTGTGTGGAACTGAGAGCCATTCGCAGACAAACACCAGCGGCAGAACTGTAGTTGAACGTTACCCAATAACTTATTCCAATGTTTACAAACTTAATAATTTGCCTGTTTTTACGGGTACAGTTTTTGTGCAACTTGGCGATAGAGTTCTTAGCATTGGGGAATACAATTTTACTACGGAATCTGCTTCTTTTTCCCTCGTTGACACTTTAACTTATTCCATTTACGATACACTTACCGTTAGCTATCAGACCATTCACAACCCACTTAAACGAAGCTATGCTCTGCGTGAGTTAAAACGGTATGTAGATCCCGCAACAGGAGATACAGCATTAGTTGCAGAAAAGCCCGTGGCACTTTCTTCGGATGATATATTCGGTAGAGGACTAACAAAAAGCGGTACCATCATTCGCGGATTCACATTTGGTTCCAATAAAGATTTGACTCTTCAAAGTGGGCTGCGACTTCAACTTTCGGGAAAAATATCTGAAGATATCGAGATTGTTGCTGCGCTTACCGATGAGAATACCCCCATACAACCCGAAGGAAATACAGAACGACTCGATGAATTGGATAAAGTCTTTATCCGCATAAAACACCCCAACGCTTCTGCTACATTTGGCGATTACGACTTAAATGTACGAACAGGTGAGTTTGGTATAGTTAACAGAAAACTACAAGGTTTAACCGGTGATGCAAATTATGCTGGGCAGAATGCATTTGTTTCCGTAGCAAGCTCGCGAGGAAGTTATACCAGTAATACGCTCCAAGGACTGGATGGGGTTCAGGGTCCTTACCGTTTAAGTGGTGCAAATGGCGAAAGAGATATTATTGTAATTGCCGGAAGTGAAAAGGTTTTTATAGATGGAATCCCACTTAAACGAGGTGAAAACAACGATTACACCATTGATTATGCATCTTCCTATTTAACTTTCACAGTAAAACGGCTTATAACCTCCAATTCAAGAATAAGAGTGGAGTTTGAGTATTCCGACCGAAGGTATGAGCGAAACTTTTTAGGCGGAGGTGTTGGGCTTTCGTTTTGGAATAATGGTCTCACTCTTTCTGTGAGTTATTTTAGAGAAGGCGACAACAAAGATTCACCGATTGATATTACATTGAGCGATGCGGATAAACAAACACTTTCAAAAGCAGGGGACGATAGGTTTGCTGCAAGTAAATCAGGTGTATCGTTAGCCGAGCCCGATTCAAACGGAGTGCGCAGAGGTGCTTATATGGCCGTTGATACCACAATAAATGGCTCATCTATGGTAGTTTACCGCTACGATCCAACATCTTTTAACTCCATTTACTTTGTATCCTTTAGTTCGATTGGTTTAGCTAAGGGAGATTATGTTAGAGATGCAATAGGAAATTTTCGATTCGTGGGTGTAGGGGCAGGTGAGTATTTACCAATAATATTTATCCCGCTTCCACAAGAAAAACGAATGATTAACACTTTGCTTTCTGCCGCATTAAGCGAAAAAACACGACTTTCATTCGAGTTTGCCGGTAGCTCTTTTGATAGAAATACATTCTCGGAAATAGGCGATAAAGATAACGATGGATTTGCTGGAACATTCCGACTCGACCAGGCAAGTACCAATCTTAATTTATTTGGTAATGAACTCGGGAAATTTAGTTTTTTTATCAAAAACAGAATAGTTGAAGAGCGGTTTTCATCGTTTGATCGTTTCGCAACAGTTGAATTCGATAGAGATTATAACACCGGGGTGAGTACATCGGTGGGCAGAGAGAATTTGTTTGAATCGGAGGTTGAGTACCAACCCATTGAGCAAATAAGATTAAATGCAAACTATGGAAATCTGAGTAGGGGCGAATTAAAATCCAACCGATTTAACAATTCAGTTCTCATCAACAAAAAAGATTTATACTCGTTGAGTTATCGCTATGATTATGTATCCTCAAAGGGCGAAACAACAGAGGGAACATGGGGAAAACACTATGCCCAGGGTAATTTGCAATGGGGTATGTTCCAACCCGGGTTTGACGTAAAACAAGAAACTAAATTAGACCGTGCTGAGGGTATTGATACACTATTAATTACCTCGTTGCAATTTATTGATATAACACCCTCGCTTACCCTAAAGCCAAGCGAGAGTTTTGAAGTACGTTACAGTTATCTTATGCGCGAAGATAAAACCCCTGTGGGAACAGGATTTAT
Organism: uncultured Ignavibacteria bacterium; assembly: GCA_937996765.1. Taxonomy (GTDB): domain Bacteria; phylum Bacteroidota; class Ignavibacteria; order Ignavibacteriales; family Ignavibacteriaceae; genus CALKUG01. The sequence goes on along the minus strand of CALKUG010000043.1, from coordinate 24,825 downwards.
ACGAGATGCTTTTTCTGAAGGTCATACAGTTGACCTCTCGGCTCGTGTGGGTTCATCGTTACAGACGCAACTCAGGTTTTTGTTACTCGACAAAAAGTACAGCGATGAAAAACAACGCGTTGGTTTGTTTAACAATCAAACCTTGTTAGTGAGAAACTCAAACCAATACAACCTTCTTGAAGGGGGAATAACAGGCGATTTGTTTTACGAGACTTCTACCAAACGCTCGGCAAGGTTGGAAAAAGTATTTGTAAAAGTGGAGAAGGGAAAAGGGAATTACATTTATTTAGGCGATCTCAATAATAATGGCGTTGCCGATGAAGATGAATTCAAACCCGTATTGTTTGATGGTGAATTTATCGTTTTTACTGTTCCGGGTGATGAGTTGTTTCCCACAGTTGAACTTCAGACAGGATTGAGAACAAAAATACAACCTGATCGGTTTTTTGTTGGCGATTCACCATTTCTGAAAATCATCAATATTCTCTCAACAGAAACCGTTGTTCGTGTAGAAGAGGTGAACACTGACCCTACACCCTCTAATATCTATTTACTGAAATTTGATAACTTTTTGAATGCTAAGAACACCTTACGTGGTTCTCAGTTAATCCAGCAAGATTTGTTTTTATGGGAGAATAGCAATGCACTCTCATTTCGTTTACGCTTTTTGGAACGAAAGACTCTCTCACAATATAGCGGTGGTGCTGAAAACGGATATAACAGAGAGCAAAGTGCAAGAATAACGTTTAAGATGATCAAAGAGATCTCGATAAGAACTGAATATGCTAAGGTTTCAGATAATCTTTTTTCCCCGGGTGCGTTAACACGAACAAGAGCAATAACAAGAAATGACCTCACATTTGACCTGAGTTACCGACCTATACCTGTTGTGGAAATTGGGTTCAAAGTTCAGGCAGGAGAGGGTAGTGATGCTTTCCCAACAAAACCAACAACATTTACAACAAATACTCAAGCTATAAGAGTAAATGCATCGTTTTTGGGAACCGGAAGAATTCGAAGTGAAATAGAACGCATTGAGTTTGTAATTCCAGCAACAGGTAACACCTTGCCTTTTGAATTAACAGGTGGCAACTCACCCGGGAAAAACTTTTTATGGCGATTAAATTTTGATTACCGTCTTTCGGCAAATTTAACCTCATCGGCAGGGTATGAGGGCAGAAAGCAGGGAGAAAGCAGAGTTATTCATCAAATGCGTGCAGAAGTACGTGCATTTTTTTAAAGGTAATTTATGCAAATAACATCTTCAATGGTTGAAATACATATTGTATATTTAAAGAGTGATGAGCCTGAATTTTTAGTGCTAACTCGATCTGAAACTGAGATATTCCCCGGTATAAAACAACCTATAACGGGCTCTATAAAAAACGGCGAAAAAGCTTATGAAACAGCAATCCGCGAAGTGAAAGAAGAAACGGGAATAGAAGTAAATGAGTTTTATTCTGTCCCGATAGTAAATAGTTTCTATAGTGCAAGCTCAGATTGTCTTATATTAATACCGGTTTTTGCAGTGGTTGTAAAAAGTAAAAATGTAGTTCTCTCCGAAGAGCATTCTGCATACCAATGGCTAACCCTTGAAGAAGCACAAAAGTGTTTTGCCTGGGATGGGCAAAGAAGAGCAGCTGCACTATTGCATGAATTTTTTACAAAAAAAGACTCATCTTTATTGATGAGTCAAATTAAATTTTAATAATTTATCGGCTAAATATTTTATCAAATAAATATATTTTCTATCTTTGAAATAGAAAATACGCTTTAGTTAGAAACATAACTATGAATACAATTTTTACAAATATTCCTATGGGTTTTCTCACTTTGTCTCTTGAGAGAGGCCAAGATTCATTACTACAGTTGAGAGTGATTGAGCTTAATGAACATGCAAAACAATTGCTTATTGCTTCATCAAGTGGTAATGAAAGTAGTATTAAAAAAGCACTCGGGGAAGAATTCGTTAACCTGTTGGTTCAATTACTTATCACCAATCAAAATAGTGGTCTCTATTTTTCCCCAATAAGCAAAATTACTATTTCCTTAACTTTTTGGAAGGAAAACGAAAATCTCATTCATCTATTGCTTCAACCCATTGGTGAGATGTATCAGTCTTTTGTTAAATATGGGGTATTCGAACAATTTTGCGAAAATAGTCCTATTGCAGTACAAATTCTTGATGTAAACGGTTTTACCATCAAAACAAATAATGCATTTAAAACACTTTTAGGTGCTCCACCAAGTAGTGATTTTAATTTTTTTAGTAACGAACATGCATTACCAGAACAAAAGAAATTATTTCAATCAGCACAGGAAGGTAAAGTTGTTGAATTCCCGGAATTTGATCTTGATGTATCCAATAATGATGGAAAGGAGAGTAATGCTCAAAAAAGAGTGAGAATGCGAATAGCCCCTATAAGGGACTTTGAGAAGAGCATCATAAACTATGCAGTTTTTTATGAAGACATATCGGAGATTCATTCAATTGCATTAAATTTTAAGGAAAGCGACGAACGCTACAGAACAATATTTGAATTTTCGCCTTTTGGAATAGTCAAGTTTGATAGTACAGGAACCATAACTGACGTAAATGAAGCTTTTATTGCTATACTTGGTTCACGCAGAGAACGTTTAATTGGTCTGAATATGACAACCAAATTAAGCGATGAGAATATAGTTAATGGAGTAAATCAAGCACTTTTGGGCAAGATTTCTTCTTACGAGGGTTATTATCAACCTGTTACAGGTGATAACGTTTCTTTTGTGCGGGGTCATTTTGTTGGAATTACGAATTTTTATGGAGCAGTTACCGGTGGTATAGGCATTTTCGAAGATGCAACACAACCTAAAAAGATCGCTGAACAGCTTGCAAAAAGTGAAGAACAGTATCGTCAAATCACTGAAAATGTATTTGATATGATTTCGCTGATTGACTTTGAAGGACGCTTCATCTATTGCAATCAATCTTATACCAGGATTCTTGGCTATCGAGCTGATTATTTGGTTGGTACTATTGCTTTCAACCTGATTCACCCGGAAGACAGACCCGAAGTAAGAGAGCTTTTTAACTCGGCATTAACATTGGCTGAAGGGGAATACTCGTTTACCATTCGTTTGCTCACGAGGGATAAAGAAATAATAATTGTTGAGCATAGGGGCACGATACTTTTAGACGAGAATCATAAGCCCGTATCCATACTTCTTGTTGCGCGGGATATTACCCAAAAAGTTGAAAGCGAGAAACAACTCAATCAAACTGTTGAAACTTATAGAGGTATTTTAGATAGTATCTCCGAGGCAGTATATATTCAAGATGAACAAGGAACATTCATAGATGTTAACCGTGGCGCTACAAGAATATACAAATGCAAACGAGAGGAGTTGATTGGCAAAAACCCACTGAGTGTTGCTGCTCCCGAAAAGAACGATTTAGATTTTATAAAAAAGAAAACCGAAGAGGTTATCAAAACCGGAATTCCTTATCGGTTTAATTTTTGGGCGGTTCGCTCCGATGGCGAAATTTTCCCAAAAGATGTAATCCTCAATAAAGGTGTATATTTTGGGAAAGAAGTACTGATTGCATCCTCACGTGAAATTTCTGAACAGATGAAAATGTTGGAAGAATTGCGTATTGCGAAGGATAAAGCCGAGGAAAGCGATCGGTTAAAAACGGCATTTTTAGCTAATATGAGTCATGAGTTACGCACTCCTATGAATGGCATATTAGGCTTTTTGGATATTCTTACCGGCGTAGAATTAACTGAGGAAGAGCGGCTTAAATACAATCTTCTTATCGAAAAAAGTAAAAATCGATTGTTAAATATACTGAACGATCTTATAGAGATCAGTAGAATCGAATCAGGACAACTGCAAGTTAATTTATCTGAAGTAGATTTGTTTTCAATTATGGATTACCATCTCCATTTTTATCGTACTGCAGCCGAAGAAAAAGGACTTGAGCTGATTCTTAATACTGTGGGAATAAATAATGAGATCCGGTTTATTTCTGATAAACAAAAAATTCATGGTATTTTATCAAATCTCCTTAGCAATGCTATAAAATTCACAACCAAAGGGAAAATTCAATTTGGCTGCACACATGAGTTTGGTTACCTGAATTTTTACGTTAAAGATACAGGCATTGGTATTCCTAAAGATCGTTACGATTTTATATTTGAGCGATTCGTGCAGGGAGATTTACAAACGTATTCCCGGCCTTATGAAGGCTCAGGGTTAGGGTTAGCTATTATTAGAGAGTACGTAAATCTTTTAAATGGTAGCATTTGGTTTAATTCAGAGGAAGGAGTAGGAACTGAGTTTTTTGTAAAAATTCCGTTAGAGAATTTAGTTAAAGAACCAATAAACGAAGTTCCCAAACCCAAGCAAATTGTATTCAACGCCTCAAAATCTAATATTTTAATTGCTGAGGATGATGATACTAGTTACGAATATTTACAGACAGTTTTGTCTAAAGAAGGCTTTATCATTTTAAGAGCTGTTGATGGGGAAGATGCCGTTCAACAGGTTAGAGTAAATCCCACAATCTCATTGGTGCTAATGGATATAAAAATGCCCGGAATGAGCGGCATTCAAGCAACGCGCCTGATAAGAGAATTTGATAAGCGTTTGCCCATTATAGCCCAAACTGCATTTGCTTATGAAACCGATAAAGAACAGTTTCTGTATTCCGGATGCAATGATTTTATTTCGAAACCCATAAACAGAAAAGATCTCTTTGAAATCATTTATAAACACATAAAAAAAGCGAACTAACAATTTAATTCATAGATTTAATGAACATTTGACATCTCGGTGCTTGATTTGATTATCCTTAATAGAGTATCTTTAGACTCTATTCTCACGAATTATTTAAAATTACTAACCATCCGAGGAGGAACCATTGGGTCTTTTAATTGTAGGAACTGTTGCTCTCGATTCTATTGCAACACCTTTTGCCTCAGTTGATAATGCATTAGGCGGTTCGGCTACTTATATTTCTCTTGCTGCGCGATATTTCACCGGACCGGTGGAAATTGTAGGTGTTGTTGGCGAAGATTTTCCCAAAGAGCATTTACAATTACTCGAAAAACATAACATTGATATTTCCGGAGTCGAAATAGAAAAAGGCGGAAAAACGTTTCGCTGGGCCGGAAAATACCATTATGATTTGAATACAAGAGATACATTACTCACAGAACTTAATGTTTTAGAAACATTTGACCCTAAAGTGCCTGAGAAGTCCCGTAAAGCAAACTTTGTTTGTCTTGGAAACATCGACCCCACTTTGCAGTTGAAGGTTCTCGATCAAATCGAGGATCCGTATTTTGTTGTTTGCGACACCATGAACTACTGGATTGAAGGTAAAAAAGAAGAGCTATTGAAAGTGCTTAAAAGAGTTGATTTATTAATAATCAACGATTCAGAAGCTCGTTTATTGGCACAAGAGCCCAATTTGATAAAAGCTGCCCGTATGATACAAGCTATGGGTGTTACCAATCTAATCATTAAAAAAGGGGAGCACGGTGCATTGCTTTTCTCAGAAGATGTAATCTTCTCGGCTCCTGCATATCCACTCGAAATCATTAACGACCCCACCGGTGCCGGTGATTCATTCGCAGGCGGTTTGTGTGGCTATTTGCACAAAACAAATGATGTTTCTCCTGCAAGTATAAAACGTGCCGTTATTTATGGAAGCACTATGGCTTCATTCTGTGTTGAGGAATTTTCGACTAAGGGATTAGAAGAACTTTCTTATTTAAGAGTACAAGATCGCTATAGAGATTTCAAAACTATGTCGAATTTTGATGAAGTCTAACGAATATTTTTCTTTGAAGTTTAATGAGGGTTTGGTTCATTTTGTGGACCAAACCCTTCTTCCGTTTAAGGAAGAAATTCAGACCACAGAAAACTACCAAGAAATTGCCGAAGCGATAAAATGTTTGGCAATTCGTGGTGCTCCGCTTATTGGGATAGCAGCCGCGTATGCGGTTGCTTTATCGCAAAAAAAAGGGTACTCGCAAGAAAGATACAACCAAGCAGAAAAAACTCTTGCTGAGTCGAGACCGACCGCTGTTAATTTGTTTCACGCATTGAAACTTATGCGAAAGGTGTTTGATTCTTTAACGGAGGGGCACAATCAAACGGATGCCTATAACCTATTGATTTCAAAAGCGATAGAGTACCATAACCTTGATAGTTTGATGTGTGATACTCTTGCTGAGCATGGTACTGCAATTTTCACAAAACCTTCGGTAGTTCTAACCCATTGCAACACAGGGAAGTATGCCACGGGCGGCATTGGAACTGCACTCGGTGTTATTCGCCGTGGTTATGAAAAAGGATTAGTGAAACATGTTTATGTTGATGAAACACGCCCATTATTGCAGGGAGCACGTTTAACCGCTTTTGAGTTAATGAAACTACAAATACCGTTTACATTAATTACCGACTCAATGGCGGCTCACACCATTCGGGAAAAAGGTGTTGATGTTGTTATCACGGGAGCAGATAGAATAGCAAACAACGGCGATTCAGCAAATAAGATCGGTACTTATTCATTAGCTATTAACGCCCATTTTCATAGGGTACCGTTTTATATTGCTGCACCTTCTTCAACGTTCGATACTGATTTAGCGGATGGGAGTTCAATACCCATCGAAATCCGCTCGCAATCTGAAATTACTGCAATCAATCAAAACCCTGTAACGATTAGTAATATAACAAGTTACAACCCTTCATTTGATGTAACGCCTTCGAGTATAATAACCGGAATCATAACCGAAAAGGGCATATATTATGCTCCGTACAATCTCTCAATAGGTTAAGCATGCTCCAAAAAACCGATGCGGTTGTTCTCTCTAAACTCGATTACTCAGAAACTTCTAAAATAGCCTCCTTCTATTCAAGGGAATTTGGTAGAATAAGCGGCATTATTAAAGGCGGAAGGTCATCAAATTCGAAAATAGGACGTTTAATAGACCCATTGAATGTGGTTGAAATTGTTCTAATTCAGAAAGACTCACGTGAGTTGCAAAGCATAACCAATGCTTCGTTGGTAAGTTATCATAAATCTATTCATTCGGATTTTGATTCAATAAAATATGCAAGTGCTGTGGTTGAACTTGTACGTCGCTTTACCCCGGAGCACGACACCAATCACAGGTTGTATTCCGGCATAAAACGCATTTTGGAGCGAATGGAGAGTGCTGTAGAAAATCCCGCGATCAGCTTTTACAGATTTTTAGTTTTCTTTTTTGATAGTTGTGGTTTTGGAATGCAATTGGAAAATTGCGTTGAGTGCGGTGAAGAAATTGTAAACGAAGGGGGTTTGTTTGATATTGCACGTGGAGTAGTTTGCAGAAATTGTGCAAAAAAAAATGAACTCTTTAGGGAATTAACTACGGAACTTTATCTTACTCTAATTAGTCTAATTAAAGGAAAAAATGTTGCAGATGATCAGGCATTATTGAGAGAACTACATTATCTCTTGAATGAATACGCCAAACATCATCTCCACAATTACAATGGTTTGCGTTCTCTTGAGCTTTAAAATCAAGAACAAACAGACGTAAAAAATTGTTTTGAAATTAAAATTAAAATAGGATAAACCATGGATAAAAAAAGAGTTATAGGTGCAGCAGTTCTCATCTTATCGGGTGTACTTTTTGGAGCTGTTTTAGTATCAGGTTTTGGATGGGTTAAACCTTCATTAGCTGATGTGAAGCTTGGCGCAGAAAAACCACCCGTTGCGTTAAACATGGAAGCTGATGCATTTAGTAAAGCTTTTATCAATGTTGCAGAAAAGGTAACTCCATCTATTGTTCAGATTACCACCACCTCTGTTCGGGAACAGGGTAACAACGATAATTTCTTTTTCTTTCCATTCAGACAAGATCAAGAGGATAGAAATTTAGAGCGTGGTACCGGTAGTGGTGTTATTATCAGTGCCGATGGTTATATAATCACAAACAATCATGTGATTGAAAACGCTGAAAAAGTTACCGTGACTTTGTGGGATAAAAGAGAAGTTGAAGGAAGAGTAATTGGTACTGACCCTTTAACTGATGTGGGAGTTATAAAAATTGATGCTTCTAATTTACAACCCGCATATCTCGGCGATTCAGATGGCTTGAGAGTGGGGCAATGGGTTATGGCAATTGGTAACCCCATGGGTCTTAACAGCACCGTTACAACAGGTATAATCAGTGCGTTGAATCGCGGATTACGATTAATTGAAGATTCATATGGAATCGAGAATTTTATTCAAACAGATGCCGCAATTAACCCCGGAAACAGCGGTGGGGCTCTTGTTGACCTTAAAGGTGCTGTAATTGGAATAAATACAGCTATTGCATCGAGAACAGGCACATATATCGGCTACGGCTTTGCAATACCCATCGATATTGCAAGTAATGTTGCAAAAGACTTAATAGCAAACGGCAAAATAAACCGTGGTTATATTGGTGTGCAGATTAGTGCCGTGGATGATGCTTTGGCACGTGCAATGGGACTCGATTCACCAAAAGGTGTAATTATCGAAGCTGTTGTTGAAGGTGGTGCCGCTGCTGAAGCTGACATAAAGCGCGGTGACATTATTCTTAAAATTGATGGTAATGAGGTTTCGCAGCCAAATGAATTGCAAGGATATATTGCAAGAAAAACGGCAGGAACTAAGGTTACTCTTTCAATCTACCGCGATGGCGAGTACATTGAGCGTCAAGTTACACTTAAACCGAGAGCCGATAGCGATACAGCGGAAAACAGCAACAAGGATGAGACTGATAAAAAAGAGACTCCTGCAAAAATTGAAACATTGAGTTTTGAAAAACTCGGTTTCAGTGTAAAAGATTTAACCTCTGCTGAGTTAAAGCAAGCCAAAGTAGATCATGGAGTTATCATATCCGGTGTTGAACGTTACAGTAACGCGGAAGACAAAGGCTTGATGCGTAGCATGATTATCACTAAAGCAGACCGCAAACCTGTTACATCGGTTGCCGAACTTAAACAAGCTGTAGAAAGCAAAAAGGGTAAGGCACTTTTAATTGAAGTGGTACTCAATGGTACAAGCAGATTTGTTGGGTTAGAAATCCCTAATTAATACAGGATTAAATTCCCTTTAGTGTTTCAAGGGTTGCCCTGAATATTTTTAAGCAGGGCAACCTTTTTTTGTATGCCCCCAAGCAAATAATAGTATATTTGCGAGTGTTTTTTATGGAGAAAAGATGATAAGATTTTTGACAGCCGGTGAGTCACATGGTAAGGCGCTTACTGCAATTATTGATGGATTTCCATCAAACATTCCTATAACACCCGATGACATTAATACAGATCTGGCACGCCGCCAAATGGGTTATGGTCGTGGCGGGCGTATGAAGATAGAAACCGACACAGCGGAGATTCTCTCGGGTATTAGATTCCAAAAAACCATTGGTTCACCAATTTCGTTATTAATTCGTAACAGAGACTGGGAGAATTGGGTGGAGAAAATGAGTCCCGAAATCAAACGCGGAAAAGACGTTGAGTACATCACTGTACCTCGTCCGGGGCATGCCGATTTAACAGGTGTTACCAAGTACGATTTTGATGATATCAGAAACTCCATCGAACGCTCAAGCGCACGAGAGACAGCAGCTCGTGTTGCAGCAGGTGCCATAGCAAAAAGGTTTTTGTCAGAGTTTGGAATTACAGTAGGAAGTTTTGTAGAGCAGATAGGCGGTATCTATTCTAAAAACAGTTACTTACAGGAGTTGTATGAATGTAAAGTCCAGCTAAAAAATGCCTCAGAAATTTCTGAAAAGGCAGATTTAAGTTTGGTGAGGGTATTAGATTCGCAGCAAGAAGAAAAAATAGTAAACAAAATTAAAGTTGCTAAAAAAAGAGGGGATACGCTCGGCGGTACCTTTGTTATTGTTGTTACAGGTTTACCGGTGGGCTTGGGTACCTACATGCAATACGACAGAAGATTAGACGCAGATCTCGCACATGCAATTCTCTCCATAAATGCAGTAAAGGGCGTTGAAGTAGGTGCAGCATTTGAGAATTCGGAGCATTTTGGTTCAACGGCACACGACGAGATTAATTTGGTAGATGGAGTTCCTTCCCGCAGGACCAACAGGGCAGGTGGATTAGAGGGCGGTATCACAACCGGACTCCCGCTTATCGTTCGTGGCGCTATGAAGCCGATAGCCACTTTAATGCAGCCAATTGGAAGCATTGACCTCAAAAAAATGGAAGAAGTTGAAGCCCGCAGAGAACGAAGTGATTTTGTTGCCGTTCCTGCTTGTGGTGTTATTGGCGAATCAATGGTTGCCTGGGTTGTTGCTCAGCATTTTCTAACAAAATTTGGTGGGGATTCATTGGCTGAAACCAAGAATAATTACCAAAACTATATCAAATCCACAAATAAACGTGTTAAAGATAACTTCAAGAAAGCTAAATAATGCTTGAGTATAAACGCTTTGTTTTCAACGAGTTTGCTGAAAATACTTACGTAATCTATGATACAAAAACATTACAAGCTGCTATTGTTGACCCTGGTTGCAACTCATTACGGGAAGAGAATATGCTGCAACAATTTATCGAACAAAAAGCACTTCACGTTAAATATCTTATAAATACGCATTGCCATTTGGATCACATCATGGGAAACAAGTTTGTTGTTGATACTTACAAACCCGTATTCTATGCTCCCGAGAAAGATATTTTTTTGCTCAATGAATCTCCAAATCATGCGATGATGTATGGAGTACCGTTTACGCCGAGTCCGTTACCTGATGAGTATATTACCGAGGATACTCAGATAGAAATTGGAGCAATGAAGCCCAAATTCCTTTTTACTCCGGGACACTCTCCGGGTGAATATTGTATCTATTTTAATGAATTCGGAGTTTTATTTTCAGGAGATGTACTTTTTGAAGAGAGTATAGGTCGCTCTGATTTGCCGGGTGGAAATCAGGCTACATTATTGGAAAGTATTCATAAAAAGCTCTTAGTTTTGCCAGATGAAACAATTATTTTACCCGGACATGGTGAAAACACCACAATTGGGAACGAAAAAATGAATAATCCGTTTATATAATTGTGAATTATTTTTATTTACTCAAATTTCTTTGTTGTTTTCATTAAAAAAAGAGGTACAGTTATGAAAAAAAGAGTACTATCACTCATTTTAACTTTCGTTGTTTTGCAAGGAGCTCTGTTAGCTCAGGATTTAGAAGAAACATTGCAATACCTTTCCGGTGCGGGTGCACGAGGATATTTGGCGCCTGTAGTATCTGGTTATGGAGCCGATATCAACTCAGGTTGGGCTACAATATCGCCAAAAGCAACAATTATGGGTATTGACTTCGAGTTTGGTGTAGTTGCTGCAGGAGCGTTCTTGGGTGACAATGACAAAACCTTTAGCGCTCAAGGTAATTTCCGTTTTAATACAACTCAAGCACAGTTTTTGGTTGATCAGAGTACAATCCCTGCACTCGCCAAACCGTTTGTTGTGGATGAATTAACAAAACAAGAGTTCAATGTAAAATTCTCAGGTCCTACCATTACGGGTTCTGAGTCTGAATATTTGAATATAGAATTTAGTGGAACTAATATTTCTGTAGGAGGAAGCACTTACAAAGTAGACCCTGCTAAAGTTGAAGTAAAACAAGTAACAGGTAAATTAGGTGATTATTCGATATTACCTTACGCAGCTCCCCAGATTAAAATTGGTGATTTTTACGGCACAAAACTCACTTTCCGTTATTTGCCCGAAGTTGAAATCAACAAAGAAATGGGTAAGCTTAAATACTGGGGATTTGGCTTACAGCACAATCCATTAGCATGGATTCCTACTCCAATTTCTTTACCTGTGGATGTAAGTCTTGGTTTCTCCGTTCAATCATTGCAAATTGGTGATATATTGAAGACCAATGGTTCAATGTTTTACGTGGGAGCAAGCAAGTCGTTTAACACAATGATGTTTGGCGTTACACCGTATGCTTCGTTTGGTTTTGAAAGTTCATCACTTGAAGTTACATACAAGTTCAAAGTGCAAACACCTGCTCAGGCAAATCCCGTTGAAATACCTGTATCTTTTACAGCAGATGGAGAAAACTCAGCTCGTTTTACTATTGGATCACAATTTATGCTATTTCGCGTAATGCGTTTATATGTAGATTATACAGCTGCTAAATACAGCACTGCAAGTGCAGGACTTATGTTTGGTTTTTAAGAACTAAATTATCGGGTTAAAGCAAAGGGTGGTTTTTACCACCCTTTGTTGTTTTTTGACCATTTACAACTAAGTTTGGAGTGTTAATTTAATAAAATAATGTAGTGTTTTTATGCAAGATACACATAGGATGTATCATATATTTCGCCAGTCTTTAACCATCATAGGTATGGTAATAATCGCCATACATGTACCTCTGTCTTTTATTACCTTTCTGATACCCCCCGATTTTGTAAAAACGGTTTATACCTTTTCTTCTCTGTTTTTTATTCCGGAACTTGTTTACCTCTTCCGTAAGGTTAAAACAAAAGAGGCGGGTAATCTTTTTCAGACGGAAACATCTTCAAGAACAAGAACAAAAATCTCGCTTACAACAACTGTATTGGCAATAATTCCTTTCGGAATATTACTTGGACATCACGAATACGATGCAATAAGATTGTTTAATTTGTACAGTGTAGCCCTCATTTTCATCAGTATAACACGAAAGAGCGTAAAGCATACTGAAAAATTAAGATTAGGGCTATTTGCATTTTGGTTAGGGTTATTCACCCATTGGTTAGCATGTGGTTGGCTACTTCTTAATCCCAGTTTAGGTATTGATAAGGAAATAGATGGCTATTTGCTCTCGTTGTACTGGGTAATGCAAACCTTGGCTACAGTTGGGTATGGTGATATACCACCTCAAAACAATGCCCAGGTTCTGTTTGCAATGTTGGTTATTATGTTTGGTGTTGCAACGTATGGTTACATTCTTGGTAATATAGCTCAAATCATTTCTAAGCTTGACCCTGCCAAAAACTACTATATGAACAATATGGAAAGATTAAAAGCATTTATTTCACAAAGAAACTTACCGGACGAATTGCAAAGTAGGATTCGCGGTTATTACGAATATATCTACGAAAAGAAATGGGGCATGGATGAAATGGAATTTGTTCAAACGCTGCCACAAGGACTTAAACAGGAGGTATCGCTTTATCTAAAGCGTTCCATGGTGAGCAAGATACCATTGTTCGATAAACTCCCCGATTTTCTTGTAAAAGAACTAGCATTAGGATTGGAGAGTGTAATCTATACTCCTGGGGAATATATTTTCTGCGAGGGTGAGCAAGCGAATGAAATGTATTTTGTTATTAAGGGCAAACTCGAGGTTTTGGCAAATAATGGACAAAATATTTTGGCCGAACTTGCTGATGGTGATTATTTTGGGGAAGTTGCTTTAGTTAAAAACTCGCCACGTAATGCTTCAATTAGAGCTGCATCTTATTGCGATTTATACAAGTTAGAAAAAATGGTTTTTGAAACGGTGTTAAGCAAGCATCCGCAGATACTTGAACAAATTAAGATTATCGCAGAACAACGCTCTTAAAAATCTTGTTTTAATAGTATATTTAAAGTTGTTATTTTTTAAGACTTGGAGGTTAATTAATGTCACACGATTTAGCACAAAAGGTTGAATTCAAAGCCGAAGTTAAAAAGCTTCTGGATATATTAGTTCACTCGCTCTACACAAGCCGCGAGATATTTCTGCGCGAGCTTATTTCCAACTCATCAGACGCCCTCGATAAGCTGAGATTTCAGTCGTTAAAAGGAACTGCAATCCGTGATTCTCATTTACAGTCCGAAATAAGAATTAGTGTTAACGAAGAGGCAAAAACCATTACTATAACCGATACAGGTATAGGAATGACCATGGATGAAGTTATCAGTAATATCGGAACCATTGCAAAATCAGGCTCTGAAGAATTTGTTAAAAAGCTTTCAGAATCCAAAGAGGATGCCGGTAACATTATCGGTAAGTTTGGTGTAGGTTTTTACAGTGTGTTTATGATCGCCAAAGAGGTAGAATTAACTACACGATCGTTTGCACAAGATTCAAAGACCGTTTTATGGAAATCAGACGGTTTAGGAGAGTTTGAAGTCTGGGAATCCGAAGGAGACTCTGAAAGAGGAACCTCTATAAAAATTTATCTTCGTGATGATGCTCATGAATTTGCTTCGAAAGAAAAGATTAAGAGCATTATTAGCACCCATTCGAACTTTATCGCGTTCCCAATTTTAGTCGACGACGAAAAAGTAAATACCGTTACGGCTATTTGGCGTGAACCAAAATCTTCGCTCACAAAAGAGCAATACGATGAATTTTATAAATTCCACGCTCATGATTCGGATGCTCCGATGGAGACAATACACGTTTCAGTTGATGCTCCTATTCAATTTCATGCATTAATGTTCATTCCCAAAAAGAATTTAGACTTGTTTGGATTTTCTCGTGAGTATTATGGATTAGATTTGTATGCTCGTAGAGTACTCATCATGCATCAAAATAAAAAATTGTTGCCTGAGTACCTCAGTTTTGTAAAAGGTATTGTTGATTCCGAAGACTTACCGCTTAACATTAACCGCGAAAGCTTACAAGAAGATTTAGTTTTCCAGAAGATTTCAAACAGTATCACAACTCAGGTACTCAATTTCCTTACTAAGTTGGCAAAAGATAATACCGAGGCATATCTCGCATTTTGGAAAGAACATTCTAAGATTTTCAAACTCGGTTATACCGATTTTATGAATCGCGACAAGTGGATTGAGCTATTACGCTTCAATTCTTCCGCAAATCAAAATGCAGATGAATTGAGCACTCTCGAAGAATACACCACACGTATGAAAAAAGATCAGAAAGAGATCTATTATGTGGTGGGTTTCAATAGGAGTTCAATTGAGTCCGATCCAAGATTAGAGATTCTCCGTAAAAAAGATCTCGAAGTTCTATACTTATTTGAACCGATTGATGAAATAGTTCTTTCAAGCGTTAATAAGTACAAAGAGTTTATGATCAAAAGTGCTGATTCAGCTGATTTAACCTCGATTGAAAAATTACCTGATGTTCAGCAATCCACAGATGAGAATACTCCGTTAAGTTCTGATGAAAAATTATTTTTCAGCTCATTGGTTGAAAAAATGAAAACGATACTTGGCGATAGAGTGGCAGATGTTAAAGAATCAAAGCGTCTGAAATCTAGTGCTGCCTGTTTAGTAGCAGGTGATGATGGAATGAGCTCCAGTATGCTTAAAATGATGAAGATGATGAACCAGGATTTCCCGGCACAGAAAAAAGTGTTAGAGATTAATCCTGAGAATGGTTTGATTCGCAACTTAATTGAGTTATTCAAAAAGGATTCTGACGATCCGTTTATTGTAACAGCGGCTGAGAATTTATTTGAAACTGCTCAATTACTTGAAGGAGATACGACTGACCCACATGTTATGGTTGGTAAAATCAATAAACTTCTCGAAGAATCAAGCAATTGGTATCTAAAAACTAAAAACTAATTTTCACATTAAAGCGTGGTTTAATTAAAAGGTGCAATTGATTTTGCACCTTTTTTATTTTTTAGTCCAAACAGTTTTTAGCAAGGTACAAACCTTGCCATTTTCTCTAATTCTATGATGGCATACTGCTGAATCATTTTGGAATTCAACGGAAACTTCTGAGGAGATACGTTCCCCATAAAAAGTCTCCCTTTTATAATCCACTCTTAATTCGGAGAGTTGATAGTTGTTAGTAATTGATTCAGGTAGAACTTCGAGAGCCCACTCTATATATGAAATGTTGTTTACGTGTTGATTTGTGTCTATATCAGCCCTTCTAACCTTGAACTCGGTTGAAGTGTGATATTCAATTTCCTTGAGTCTCTCAAATTCATGAGAGGGAACACCCTCGCGGTCGATTCCAAATCTTTCATACATTATTTCGGGGATAACAAGAGGCCTTTTATCAGTCAGTGATAGAAAAAGCCACTCAGTAAATCCCTCGGCTAATAAATCCCCATTCGCATCTTTAACGGAAAAAAAACGTTCTCCCACATACTTTTTGAAGGCAGACGGATTGGTTGTAATATTGATGTTTGCATCATAGTTGGGGAAACGATAAAACTTTATATCCCACTTTGTTAAAGCCCAGACTTTTTGTTCCCGATAATAGTAATTTAGTCCTAAATCCAAATCATCGCTATGCTTTACAGCAATATCTTCGCAATACTGTAACAGCGCCTTAAATGTGGCTTGTTTGAATTTATCTATATCAGAGTAAAGTACGCGGTAGGGGTAGTTAAAACTCATAATTAAAAATTATATTTCGTTCTGAACCACACATAGGCATTGTTAATTTCTTTAGTTTTTTTCTCGGCCACTTCAATTATTTCGGTGCCAAGATTCTGAACTTTATCGGGGTGATAGAGTGCAATTGCCTCAAGATATTTCTGTCGTATTTGTGCGGTGGTAACTTTACCCTTTAAACCCAAAACTTTTCCAAAAAACTTTGCCTTTTCGGATTCAGTAGCTGATGACTCGTCAAACTCATCGTTTACCTTATGCTGATTATTGGTACTACCGGTTGAATGATGCTTGTGTTTGCTTTCGTATTTTTCATACCTCTCGTATCTCTCGTATTTTTCATATCTTTCATAACGTTGGTAATCGTTCTCAAATTTTGGTCCCTTTTTCTTTTTATACTCATTTCTAAAATCTGAGCTATAAGGGCCTACAATATCACTTACATCTTTATAAAGTATTGTATTTTTTCTATCAAGACGGTTGAGAAAATCGAGCAAAAGAATATTTAGGGAGTACCAATCAGTTTCTTTAATTTTGCCCGATAGCGAGGTAATTTGGCGTTGAATCTCAGATTCGTGAAGATTCCCGTGAATTTTCTTAATACTTTTATCATCTAATATTGGGGTTGCAACACGCAAAGCTGAGCTTATCCAACGTTCTTCTGGACCATCCAATATCAACATATAAATAAGTAAAAACTCATTCATTATTCCGTTAAATGATGATTTCTCAAACAAATCTTTTCCGTAGCATTTACTTTGAAGTAAACCCTTTATGGTAAATACGAACTCGTTCAGCGTTTGATCGGAATCAAGAGAAAATCTGCGCATAAAAACAGTATGGACACTACTTTCGATAAAACTTCCCTTAAACTCGATACTCGATTTGATGTTATGAATAAGGAAGTTTCGTGAGAAGTCAGAAACGGCAGATTGAGCGGTACCAATTGCACTCCAAATCTGGTTATAGACCTCCTCATAAATCGGAAAGGCAAGGTCATACATTCCACTTTGGGAAAAAACATCCGCTGCATGCCGCAACTGTGCTATATTGGTCAATTAGGTATCCAAAAATCTTATATATAAACGGAAATGTACAAAAAAAGAATGAAAAGTTATTGTGTAGGGTATGAATTCTCAGACTAAATCTGCAAAAATACCATTGGTTAAACGTAATAAATCATTGGGCTTAATTTTTACTTGGAGTCCACGCACACCAGCACTAACAAAGATAAAATCATGGAGCTGGGCAGTTTCATCTATAAAAGTGGGGAAGAGCTTCTTCATACCGATAGGGGAGCAACCTCCTCTAATGTATCCGGTTAAGGGTTGTAATTCTTTTAGAGGTAATAATTCGAGTTTTTTGGCTGAGGCAACATTCGCAGACTTTTTCAGATTTAGTTCAAAATTGCCTGGAATAACAAAGGTGTAATAAGTGTTTTTATCGGATACTACAATAAGAGTTTTAAAGACGGATTCGGCGGGGGCACCAATTTTATTTGCTACAGTAATGGCATCAAGTGCATCTTCTTCAACGGAGTAGCTATAAGTTTCGTACGGAACGGAAGCGCTCTCAATTATTCTGAGAGCATTAGTTTTTTGTATTTTCACTCTTAAAAAAGTGTATTAAGCCATTTTCAAATCGGGAGTAGTTTTACTTCTCGAGATTTCGATCAACTTTTGAAATAATAGATTTCTTGCATTATTGATGAAAGAAATTGTCTCATCGCGACTTGTTTTAAGTAAGTCAGCAACTGAATCGTAAGACATCCCCTCGCTATCAAGCAACAACAACACAACTCGTTCTTTACTTGGCAATCCGTTGATAGCGGTCATAACATCGTTATCCATTAAATCACTGAAATCATCTATATCTGAGACTCTAAGAGGGGAAATTATTTTTGGAGATTCGGTGTGGCGTTGTATCTTCGAATAGACACTATTTTTACTATAAATCGATAATGTTATTCTAAATAATTCTAATTTAACATCTGAACCAAAAGTGCCATTTTTTGCTTCTTCAAATGCTTGAACAAAAGCCTCATCGGTAAGTTCTGATGCCAAACTCTCATGGTTTGTTAAGCTAATTGCAAACCTATAAACTGCATCCACATAAACAGTAACGTTTGTTTCGAAAAACTCGTACAATCCTGATTTGTCCATTGCATAAACCTAACTTTTAGAGAGTTATAGTGAAATCTTTCCTATATACAGCAAATATAGTGCCGCGAATGAAACTAGACAAAAAAGTACAGAATAAGTAGGTAACGTGTTATTATTAAGGGTGTTAACAATAATAAT
The DNA here is from genome assembly GCA_937996765.1 of uncultured Ignavibacteria bacterium. GTDB lineage: Bacteria > Bacteroidota > Ignavibacteria > Ignavibacteriales > Ignavibacteriaceae > CALKUG01. Next base: position 6,189 of record CALKUG010000043.1, on the reverse strand, counting down.
TAAAAAAAGTTCTCGGAAAAGTGGGAAAATAAATTTCCATTATGGGGTACTATGTCAAAATGATAGGGAATTACTTCTAAATTCGGTTCAATTTAACCAGCGACAAGACTTATTCTAAAACTATTGATCCAAAATTGTAAGGGGTATGAAAATTTAGTAAATCAACAGGAGCCCAGCTAATCCAATGAGGATTTGAAAGCTCATCTCCACACTTATAAAAGTTACCAAGCCATAACTTATGTTTTTGATGGTTGAGAGTAGGGAAGAATTTGGTAAACAAAGATTTCTGTATCTTGAAGAAAAGCCACCATTGAAGTGTGCCTTTGAGTTCTGTAAGAATGGGTTCCTTGCACGAAGTATCGGTGTAAATTAACGATAATTCATCAGGCCCTAATTTTATAGAGCGTTGATCTTTTTTTAGCTCAGAATCTACACCCTTAACCGTACAATGTATAGTTCCTATTGCGTTGAATTCGAAATTAAAATAGCCATCACATCCTTGAGGCATAACAAAAAACTCAACACAACTATCAAGATGAACAGGTGATTGAGGTTCGGTTTTTCTGGCAAGGAGAGTGAGATCATCAACAAAAAAGACGCCAAATATTTCTTGATCGTTATGCATCAAGCGTACATTTACTTTTGGTATTAAAGCAGAGCTCTCAGGCCGAACTGATTCAAGAGGTACCGCAGGTGAATATTGCAATAATTCCTTTATTCCGGGGGTAGTATTTCCGGTATATTTTGGTACTCTAATTTCCAATTGCGTTCATTTCATTAAATTTAATTAAAACGTTTCACTTCGTTCTGTAAAGAAATAACTGCTGAACTCAACTTCTCGGATACGGATTGGAGTTCAGAAATTGAAGTTTTTGTATTCATTGTGGATTGGTGTAATTGACCCATAGCTTCAGAGATTTGGGTTGCGGCTTCCTGTTGTTGATTCATACCACTGGTAACTGAAGAGAATTGAGGAGCAAGATCTCGAGATGCTGAAAGATACGATGCCAATCGATTATTAATAGATAGAATAGTACTATTGCTGCTTCTCATTTGCAACGAAAAAGCTTCTAATGAGTTAGTTCCTTCCATTACTGAAGATTTAACCTCTTTAACTATTAGTTCAATATCTTTTGCTGCGAGAGCTGTTTGATCGGCAAGTCTCCGAATTTCACCCGCTACTACACCAAATCCCAATCCAGCTTCACCTGCTTTTTCTGCTTCAATTGCTGCATTTAGGGAGAGGAGATTGGTCTGATCAGCTACTTTGGAAATAGTTTCAACTACTTTATTGATGTTTGCCGTCCGTTTATTAATTGATTGTAATTTGAACGAGATATCTTGAGTAGAGTTAATAAGATTGGAAAGTGCACGGTCTATATCTCCCAACTGTGCCAGACCCTCTTCGCTCATAGAGTTGTTTTGGTTTGAAAGCATATCAATATGCTTCATGGTTGATGAAAGTTCTTGAGCAGTTGAGGATATTTCGCTACTGGTTGCAGTTATCTGATTACTGGATGCGGCTTGTTCCGTTACAGTTATTTCGAGTTCCTTTATAGAGGAGAGTAATTGGTTTACGGATTGTTTTACTTCGATGCCGGCACTACTTACTTTATGAAGCAATCCGCCAAGTTGCTCAACCATGGAGTTAATAGCTCCGTAAAGATATTCTACCTCGTTAGCAGATGTATCATTGGTTTTAGGGAAAAATTTATAATGCAGTATTTCTAACGAAGAACCTGCTTCTGTTATTTTTGCCTGCGAAGTTAATTCCAAAACATCCCGAAGTGCAACAATAGGATCAGAAATTTTCTTCGCCACAAAAGATATGGTAAAGAGGAGAATAAGCAGACAGATTACAAACATCACTACAACGAATATATCGAAGTTGTGTAGATCCGATAGTACTTCATTTTTTGGGACAATAATGCCCAAATACCAGCCATTAGATTTTACGGTATTGAGAGCCAACCAACTCTCTTCTTTCAAATAGTTATCGTTGTGTGAGGAAACGAGGGTATCACGACTTTTTTGAAGTGTTTTTGTTATTTCTTCAAGGTTATCTATGTTAAGAGCAATCATATCTTGTTTCATCACCAAATCTTTATTTGGGTATGCAACAAGAGTTCTGTTTTTAGTTGCTAAAAAAGCATAACTGGATTCGGTAGTTTTAATTTTGTTAATCAATTGTTGAATTGCTGAGAGTGTAATATCAACAGTCACAACGCCCCTAACAATTTTGTTCCCATGTTCATAGGAGTAAAAAGGGGCGGAAAAAGTGCACATCAATGCATTACCGCCACCTTCGTCATAATAGGGTTCTGTCCAGTAGGGTGATTGAAGTTCTTTTGGTGATTTATACCACTCCATAGTAAAATAGTCGTAGTTCTCACCACCTAACATGGTTTTTACTACTTTTCCTTCGTTGCGGTAATAATACGGCGAAAAATATCTGCTCCCCGGATTTACAGAATTAGGCTCGTATGCTACTGCCATACCGTAAATATTTGGATTTGATGCAACAAGTTTGGGAATAAGGGTATCGAGACGTGATTCGCTTATTGGGAAATTACTAAGTATCTCTGAAATAGAACGCGGGTACTGCTCGAATGAACGAAAAAAACCGTTCACTTCCTCACTCTTTTCGTAAGTGAGCGAAGTGGTTTGTTTTTTAAGAGCAACTGTTAAAATATTTGTAGTTACAAGTTCGTTAACAGTAAAAACTATCAACATGAGAATTACTACAACCATTAGCAGATAAGCAGTTAGTTGTATCTTAATGCTTTTATTTCCAAACAAGGGTATATCCTCACTCTTCGCTTGTATAAGTAAATTCGTAAAAGCAAAATAGACAACTGAAGTGAATTATTAAAAAAAGATTTAACAGTTTATAAGAAAACTTCACTAAATGCTTATCGGATAGCGTTTTTTTTATAACTTTGCGGAGAGATTTTTCAAATTCGTGTGTTACAAAAAAAAGGATCGTATTTATGAAAGCAGTGCTCTTAAGCATTATGCTCTCTGCGGTGGTATTTGCGCAGGGACTCGAAACTTGTACTTCATGTTGTTTTTCGGGACTTGGTTATGTAGGTGTTGGTTATAATGTGAGTTTTGCCTCCAACTCCGGAATTTCCAATATAATTGGTGAGTATAACAGAAGCCGTCCTTGGTTATCTGAAAAGATGGGTGATTTAAGTTTGATGCACGGTTTTTCAGCCAGCTTTGGAACTATGATTTATCCGTTTATGATGGAGTTGAAGTATGATCAACGTTCGGCTACTTTGAACGCCTCAGGTGTTCCAACAGCCTCTTCATCTAATACAAAAGTTGACAGAGAGCTGATTGTAAATGCCCAAAGTATTACACTCGGACTTTCCATGCCTGTGTTTACGGGTGCAGATAATATGTTGACTGTGTGGTTTGGAGGCTCGTTAGATTTTGTTTTGCCAAAAATTAAAACCAAAGCCTCAACGGAAAGCGATTACAAAGAATTTAAATACTCAACTGAGTATGCATTCAGCGCCTACCCGACTATTATGTATGAAGTAGCCGGTACAAATGTTATAGTTCTTGCTCGCCCCTATTATATGCTTTCAGTTTTGGGGGATGATTACGAAGATTTAAACAGACATTTGAATGCAAATACGTATAGTCGTTTGGAGTATGACCAGACCGAAGGTGGATTTTCCAATTTTGGTATTGAATTACAAGTAGTGTATTACTGGAGCGGATTTAATTATTAATCAAGGATCTCTATGCCCCCTGAAGTGAACAAAGTTATTTACTCAATGATCGGGTTGAGTAAATTTTATAATAAAAAACCGGTGTTAAAGGATATTTACCTCTCTTATTTTTATGGTGCCAAAATTGGTGTTTTAGGACTTAATGGAAGCGGTAAATCAACTTTACTTAAGATTATTGCCGGCGTTGATAAGGAATATCAAGGTCAAACTACTCTTGCCCCCGGATATAATGTAGGCTATCTTGAGCAAGAACCGCGACTCGATGAATCGAAAACAGTGCGGGAAGTTGTTGAAGAAGCGGTGCATGAAGTAGTTTCATTACTCAGAGAGTATGATGAAATTAATGCCAAATTTTCAGAACCACTTGATGGTGATGAAATGACCGCACTGCTCGAAAGACAGGGAGAAGTTCAAGAAAAATTAGAAGCTATGGATGGATGGGATTTAGATTCCCGTCTCGAAATGGCAATGGATGCTCTCAGATGTCCTCCGGGTGAAACTCCAGTTAAGGTTCTTTCAGGAGGCGAAAAAAGGCGTGTAGCACTTTGCCGACTCTTATTGCAAAAACCTGAAATTCTTTTGTTGGATGAGCCCACTAACCATCTTGATGCTGAAACAGTTGCTTGGTTAGAGCATCATTTGCAAGCGTACGAAGGAACCGTTATTGCGGTTACCCACGATAGATACTTCCTCGATAATGTTGCCGGATGGATTTTGGAGCTTGACCGTGGTGAAGGTATCCCTTGGCAAGGGAATTACTCAAGCTGGTTAGAGCAAAAGAAAAATCGCCTTGCACTTGAGGAAAAGCAGGAAAGTGATCGCCAAAAAACGTTGGCGCGCGAGCTTGAGTGGATTAGGATGTCACCAAAAGGAAGACACGCAAAATCCAAAGCGAGAATTAGTGCTTATGAATCAATGGTAAGCCAAGATTCGAAGGAAAAAGAAAAAGAACTTGAGTTGTTTATTCCTGCAGGTCCGCGCTTAGGAAATGTAGTAATTGATGCCGAAGCAATAGGCAAACAGTATGATAGTAAATTGTTGTTTGAGGATTTTACTTTTAGTATTCCTCCGGGTGCAATAGTTGGCATTATCGGGCCTAACGGAGCCGGTAAAACAACACTAATGCGTATGATTACCGGTGAAGAAACCCCCGATAAAGGAAGCATCAAAATTGGTGAAACTGTAAAACTTGCTTACGTAGATCAAAGTCGCGATGTATTAGACCCCAATAAAACTGTTTGGGAAATGATAAGTGGAGGCGAGGACTTAATACAACTCGGTAATAAGTCGGTTAATTCACGCGCTTATGTAGCAAAGTTTAACATGACCGGTGGTGACCAACAAAAGTTGGTCGGTTCGCTTTCTGGCGGTGAACGAAACAGAGTTCATTTGGCTATTACTTTAAAATCCGGAGCAAATGTGTTGTTGCTCGATGAGCCGACTAACGATTTGGATGTGAACACCATGCGTGCACTTGAAGAAGCGTTGGAAAACTTTGCGGGATGCGTTCTTATTGTGAGCCACGACCGTTGGTTCTTGGATAGATTGGCAACCCATATACTCGCATTTGAAGGCGATAGTAATGTAGTATGGTTCGAAGGTAACTTCTCCTCGTATGAAGAAAACAAACACGAACGTTTAGGTGCTGCTGCGGATATTCCGAAGCGGATTAAATACCGTCAACTTACTCGTTAGTTAGACCTTCTTGTTTATTTGAGGTGGTGAGAAAGCGTTTCACGCAACTTATCACCTCATTTTTTCTATAAGGTTTAGGGAGGAATTCATCAAAACCCTCCGATAATAATTCTGTTTTATACATTGGTTGAATAAAACCCGAAACCGCAACAATCGGATTGTTTGTGTAGTAAGGGATCTCTCTGAGTTTTTTCATTACTTCAATTCCACTAATCTCATGTGAGAGATTAATATCTAAAATCACCAAAGGATATTCTTTTGTTTTAGCCATTTCTAATGCGATAGAACCATCAATGGCATGTTCCACAATGCAGATATTTTCGAGAATCTTTTCTACAAGTAGTTTGTTCATTACATTATCTTCTGCATAAAGAATAACAGGCAATTCATCAGATTCAAGATACTGTTTCATATCGATGGCAGGTTCTTTTGTTGAAGATACTGGGTTTTTCTCCAAGAAATTTTGTACATCCTCCTCATCAGATGCCGGCACCCATAAAAAGAAAGTTGAACCCTCCCCGATTTGAGACTCAACGGTAATTTTACCCTTCATAATATTTGCCATTCTGCGAGCAATTGCCAAGCCGAGTCCATTGCCCTCATATTCGCGTTCGAGGCCTTCTGAAACTTGCCTAAACTCCTCAAAAATTAGCTGAAGTTTATCATCCGGGATACCTATTCCAGTATCTTTAATTGCAACGATGCCAAATTGTATTCCATGGTCTTCTTTAGTATCAAACGAGATTGTTAC
>CALKUG010000042.1 GCA_937996765.1 uncultured Ignavibacteria bacterium | reverse complement strand
TTCCATCTGCCCATTTCGTTCCGTACTTCAGGCAGTTCATTTAAACCAAGACGATACCCTTCGCGAGCAATCAATTCGTTATCAACGGCTTTATTAATAAGACTGCGATGAGCACGTTGAAGCATCGGTTTATCAAAGCTTTTTACCACAAACCCTTCGAACTGAACATAAGCAAGATAATCTGCGAGAGTAACTACAACATCATTACTTTGCAGGAGATTGCTATTCACTCTTTCAGCAAATGTTTTTCTAAGATATTCGATTCCCTCCTCAGTAAGGTAGTAGGTTGAATCCTTTGTCTCCGCCCCTCTACGTAACTTAAAGTACTCTTCTGTTTTATCAATAATTTCATTCACAAAAAGGATATTAAAATCAATCTCCACATCGCCTAATAATTCGATAAGGTAATTACTCCCAATCACCTGAGCACGGCGAGTTTTTAATTGCTGTTCAATCGGTTCAGCACCCGTAGGATTTTTCTCGAAAGGATTGCCTTGAGTAACTTCGCTGCCAATAAGCTTAAAAATAAAATAGCTGTATTCGTTAGAAATAGGATTTGTATAAGCACCCTTTTTAAGTGCGTACAAGGAATCTTCTATCCACTCTTCCCTTAGAGTTCCAAACGTTATCATCAAGGGGTCGGGAATAACACCGCCTTGTTGCTGCTTAACCAATGAATCAAAAGGCACACCTTTTTGTAGCTGAGCAAAGACAGTATAAATTTCGGAGGAATCTGTTGAAGAAAGAATATGCACAAACAGTTTTGTTTTACTTTTTTCTTTTGCTCGCTCAATTTCCTTTGGAGTAATATTAAGCTTGGGCTCTATTACTTGTTTATAAAGAGCATCACGGACAAACATTTTTTCGAGCACACTTAATGCTTTGGTAATACGCTCATCCGAGAAAGCAGTGGTGTTTATTTCAGACTCTTTAGCAAGCAAATACTCGGCAACTAATGAATAAAGGAAGTTAGAGCGTTCCTCCGCATCATCAGCCGAGGGGTCGGAAAGATGAGGCATAAGTTCGTAACGTAATTTAAACTCACGTTCCGAGATTGTTCCGCCTTTAAAAGTTGCTACATTATTTGTTTGGGCACAGATTGCAGAACTCACAATAGTGAGCACTGCAATCAGAAAAATATTCTTAAAACTCATAAACCTTTTACTTTAATACCACTAATTTTTTTGAAATTACGGTATCAAGATACTTCAAACGGAGAATATAGACACCACTGGAAACAACTTCGCCTGAGGAAGATGTGCCGTTCCACCGTAATTCATGAACACCTGCTTCTACATTACCTTGAAACAGCTCTGTTACTTGCTCGCCCATAGAACTATAAAGATTGGCACTTATCTGAGCCGAATTGGGTACCGAGTAACGAATCACGGACTCGTGGTTAAAAGGATTTGGGTATGCTTCCTCAACCTTAAACTCCGTGGGAGTTTCCTTATTCTCTCCAATCGAAACTACTCCGGCGCCATAGGCAGTAACTGAATACCAGATTGTTTTATCAGTATCTTGATTAAGCTCTACTGTAAAGGTGTTTGGGGCAGTTGGGCGAATCCACGAAGCAAACGATGGGAGTCCGCGACTGGTAAGGCGACTAAGCATTATAGAATCTGCCTGTATGGTTAATTCCAAAGTAGCTTGTAAGGAATTTGTGGTGGTTGGCTTAGAACCCCATTTATCATTAATGGATGTTGTTCCGCTCCATACCATACCGGTATTTTGAGATTTTCCTACTAAGGTAATAAACGACCTGTAGGAACGGCTGAGAGTATCTTTTGTCAAAGAAACCCAATGTATGGCTCCAAAATCCGAGAAGGATTTTATTTTCATTTGTCCAAGATTGGTGTTAGGGAATTGATTCAAAAATCCCGTAGCACCAATAAACGAAGGTGTATTAACTGTAAAAACACCTGCTGTATTCCAAATCAATTGTGAGTTATCGGCAGCAAATATGGTATTGGAAAAAGTAGGCAAAGCCGAAAGATTAGTAGTGCTCTCGGCATTATAAGAATCTACAATAACACCGCGGGTTAATGCAATTTTTTTATCATACAAATTCTGTGAGCCCCAACCCGGGGGTTCTTTTTTCTG
>CALKUG010000041.1 GCA_937996765.1 uncultured Ignavibacteria bacterium | reverse complement strand
TGCGGCTTTTTGGTTTTATGCGGGGAAATGCTAAATAGTTTAGGTTTTATGCGGTTTGGGGTGTTAAATTTTAGTTAGTATGGGGTTTTCTCTTGCTTCGTTTTAGATAAATTTTAAATTGCATTTGTGTTTACCGCATTTTTGCGGCTGATTTCGGGTGCTTTGTTTTTTGCCCGCCTTATTTTTCTCGAAAGGTTTGTGTTATGAGTTACGTTCATGATTTGGATGCGTTGGATTTTAATGCTGTTTTGAAACAGGATTTCCATGATGCTTGCGGTGTGGGTTTTGTTGCCGAGCTTACGGGTAAGCCGGGGAGGCGCTGCGTTGAATTGGCTATTGAGGCGTTGAAAAATATGTCGCATCGTGGTGCTTCAGGTGCAGATGACAGGACTTCCGATGGTACAGGCCTTCTTGTGGATATCCCCCGCGAATACTTCGTCTCGGTGTTGGAGGATGAGCTTAATATCCGTTTTAAGGGTAAACTGCTCGGGGTTGGTATGGTTTTCACTTCGCATGAGGAGTTGCCTTCGCTTCAGGCGGCTTTTGCTCGGTTCTCGCTTGAGTATGGTATTTCATTTTTGGGGATGCGCTATGTGCCTGTTAATATGGGTATTTTGGGCGAGATTGGCAGAGCTACGTGTCCGGTTATTGTGCAATTTTTCTTTGCTGAGGGTGCTGCCGGTCCTTCCCACGTTCTTTCGTTTGAACAAAACTTATACTTGCTGCGTAAGTCGGTGGAAGGTGAGGTTCTTAATGCTCAGGGTCAATCGTTTATCTGCTCGCTTTCGCACAAAACCATTGTGTATAAGGGTATGATGAAGCCGCATCACTTGGCTCGGTTCTACTCCGATTTGAATCAGCTTGAGTTCCGCGTGAGAATCGCTTTGTTCCATGAGCGTTTTTCTACAAACACCATTTCCACTTGGGCGATGGCTCAACCGTTCAGAATGCTGGGACACAACGGCGAAATCAATACTATCAAGGGCAATCGTTTGTGGATGAAGACTCGCGAGGCTACCATCACTTCCGAGCTTTGGGGTGAGCACATCGAACGGCTTAAACCTATTGTTGCTTCCACGGGCTCCGATTCGTTCTCGTTGGATACTATTCTGGAATTTATGACCATGAGCGGGCGAGATTTGTTTCAAAGCATCATGACTCTTATCCCCGAGCCCTATCTCTATGATGCCGATATGCCCCAAGCGTTGAAAGATTTTTACACGTATCATGTGAGCGTTATCGAGCCGTGGGATGGGCCTGCTGCGCTTGCATTCACCGATGGCGATTTTGCGGGTGCGAAGCTGGATAGAAACGGTTTGCGGCCTTTGCGCTATACGCTTACTAAGGATGGCTTGGCTATCATGGCCTCGGAAGCGGGTGTGGTGAACTTGGATGAGGATAATGTTTTGATGCACCACCACATGAGCGCGGGCGAAAACTTTTTGATTGATTTGAAATCGGGGCGTATTATCCCCGGTGATGAAATTGTTGAGCGCGTTACTTCCACGGGGAGTTACTCGGAGTTGATTGCGAAGCACCTCCATTCTCTTACCCGCGAGAGTGATGAGCGTGAGTTTGGTGATTTCCGCTTGCCCGAGGGCGGATTTGATAAGCGTTTGCGTATTGCCTTTGGTATTGATAAAGAAGATGTTGAGCGTTTGCTTTTGCCTATGGCTGAAACAGGTCGCGAAGCAGTTGGCAGCATGGGCGATGATGCGCCGCAGGCAGTTCTTTCGTTGCAGAATCGGAAATTCTACGAGTACTTCAAACAGCAATTTGCACAGGTTACCAACCCCCCGATTGATTCCATACGCGAGCGTTACGTGATGAGCTTGAACCGCATTATCGGTGCGGAAACAGGTTTGCTTTCGGAATCTTCTTCGTTCAGGGGCGCGATTCGGATTGAGAGTCCCGTGCTTTCGCCTCACGAAGTTTCATTATTGAAGGAGCGGCGCGAAGAGTTTCCGCATACGGTTGTTTCTACTCATATCTCACTTGGTGTTAACCTTGGTGAGCGACTGGATGAGATTTGTAAGGAGTGCGAGGATGCGGCTCGTGCGGGCAACCGTTTTATTTTTCTTTCGGATGAAGACCTCCAAAAAAATCGTTTGCCAATCCCCATGCTGTTGGTGGTTTCGGCGGTTCACAGACATCTCATCGAAACTAAGGTGCGTAATAATTGCGCGTTGTTGTGTTTTACGGGCGATGCCATTGAAGATCATCACCTTGCGTGTTTGCTGGGATTCGGAGCGAGCGGCGTTTACCCGTATATGGCTTATGAGATTATCCGAGAAAGCTTTGCCGAAGGTGAGT
>CALKUG010000040.1 GCA_937996765.1 uncultured Ignavibacteria bacterium | reverse complement strand
AGGATCCTTTTAATAAAGCGGTTCCTCCGGTTAATACAACACCTGCTTTACTTTTTCCCTTCATACCGGCTTGATTCAAATCATAATCTATTAATGCGAAAAGTTCTGCCATACGGTACGAAATAATTTGAGTAAGTATTTCGGTATGAATTTTACTTCCGGCACCGGCACCGATTCCACGTATGGTAATTTCTTCTGCTCTCAATATAGCTTTGGGGTGAGCATAGCCATATTTCTTTTTCAGATCATCTGCTTCTTCTGTAACTACACTAATGGTTTCGCGTATATCATTAGTTACTGTGTTACCACCCAAGGGGTAAATTTTTGCGTATTTAAGGGCATTGTTGTGGTAGAGTGCAACATCAGTGGTACCACCACCAATATCTATAACCAATACACCCAAATCCTTTTCACCTTCTTCCAATACAGCATTTGCCGAAGCAAGTGGCGAAAGAATGATTTCATTTATTTCCAAGCCTGCACGCTCCACGGCTGAACGCACATTTGCAATAGCAGAAGCTGCTGAAAGTATAATATGGTTCGATGCTTCAAGTTTTGTGCAAGACATTCCAATGGGTTGTGAGATGCCTGGTGTGCCGTCAACCAAGAATTCTTCGGGAATAATATGAACAATGGATCTATCGGCGGTAATATTAACCGTTTTTATATCGTTTCTTAATCTGAGCAAGTCGTCTTCGGATACTTCGTGATCATCATTAGTGATAGTAACGTAATTGCGAAAACGCATACTTGAAATATGCTCGCCAGAAAGACCAACATTAACTCTTGTGATGGTTATTCCTGCTCTGTTGGAGGCTGCATTTACTGCAAAGCGAATTGCTTCAGCAGTTTTGTTTATATTAACAACCATTCCCTTTATAATGCCTTCCGACGGAGCTTCTCCAATGCCTAATACATTAAATTTGCCATTGTCCAATCTCTCAGCAATTAATGCTACAATCTTTGTACTACCTAAGTCTAACGATGCAATTACTCTTTTAGCCATAATCTATATACCTGTACTCTTTTCTACTCCGAAATAAATATAGTTTTTATATCGGATGTCGATATACGAAGCTGATGCAATAGGTTCAGTAAATCTTTCTTTTTCTTTTATGAGCTGATTGAGCGTAAACAATTTTTCGGTAAAATTATCTTTTCCAAGAATTACGACTGTTGAAAAATCATTAAGAGAAAGAAGAACATCTCCACCTCCGCGAACATTTACCGATGCGAGAGAGTTGTAGAGTTGTCTGTTAATAACCATTGCAGTTTTAACTATCGTAAATGCCGAAGCGACATCCTTTTTAAAATGTTGTTTGGGTTTCTCTTTATCAAAAGAGGAATTAATGATGAACGGATAGTCTATATAGTCCGTTCCGGGTATAACCGAAACAACATCCTTTGTTTGTGTTACAAAAAACAAGTCCTCTTCTTCCTTGATAACTGCAAGAGGATCTATTTCTGTAATGGTAACAACCACGGTTCTATCGTACTTGATTTCTACATCTGCACGTTTTATGTACGGATGTTCCTCAAACCGTTGTTTAATACCCGGTAAGTGAATGTTTTCAAAAACTCTGTTATCAAACTTTGTAAAGCTCAAATATTCAGCGGGCGATAGGAGTTTTACACCTTGAATTTCAATACCGGTAATGTTCTGTTTTAATCCGCGATAATAGCTGTATCCTGTTGCAGCGCCTATAACGATGATTAATAAAGCCAATAAGCCAAAACTTACTTTAACACCACGCGTCATTGTTATTTTACTTCTCCCGAGATAAGTTTTACAAACTCAGAACCGCGTTGATATATTGGACCGGCGCCCATGGTAACTACTATGTCGCCATCTTTAACAATACTCTTAAGCAGTGCAGGTACATCGGCAGAATCTTCGCAATAGTAGGTGTTTTTGTGCCCAAACTTCTTTGCTGAATCAATTATCAATTTTCCGGTAACTCCTTCAATGGGCAGTTCACGAGCAGGATAAACATCGGTGCAAATAAAAACATCACTATTAAGAAATGAACGACCAAACTCTTCATAAAAATCACGAGTGCGGGTGAAAAGGTGTGGTTGAAATACTGCAACCAATCTTCTTTTCCAACCGGAGCGTATAGCCGCTAATGTTGCGCTTGTTTCGGTTGGGTGATGAGCATAGTCATCTACAACCATTATTTCCTTGTCGTATTTAATTTCAAATCTTCTAAAAACTCCACGAAATTTTTCCAATGCTTTTTTAATGGTTTTAAAGGGAATTCCTAATTCCACTGCAATGGTAATTGCTACTAATGAGTTTTTGACATTATGAAGACCCGGTACCATGAGAGTAATTGTTCCCAACTCTTCTCCCATATATTCAACGGTATAATCACTTTGATTATCCTTAAATACTATGTTAGTAGCTCTCATATCTGCTTGAGGTGAAACTCCGTAAGTAATGTACTTTCTCTTTACTTCCGGCAAAATATCTTGAAGTGCCGGTTCATCAAGGCAAATAACAACAAACCCATAAAACGGAACTCTGTTTGCAAACTCAATAAATGCTTTTTTGATATCATCTAAATCTTTGTAGGTATCTAAATGCTCTTTCTCGAGGGTGGTTATGGCTGCAATTGAAGGTGTAAGTTGAAGGAACGTTCTGTCAAACTCATCAGCTTCAACAACAATGTACTTGCCTTTGCCAAGTCGTGCATTAGTGCCACCTAAATCAGCTAAACGTCCACCTACGATAATTGTAGGATCAACCTTGCCTTCGGTAAGAACCAAACCAACAAGCGATGTAGTGGTAGTTTTGCCATGTGTGCCTGCAATACCAATTCCATACTGCATTCTCATACATTCCGCAAGCATTTCTGCACGTTTAATTACAGGTATTTTACGCGAAATTGCTTGTTGCACCTCGGGGTTATCGGTGATTACCGCACTTGAATAAACAAGAACATCTATATCCTTAATATTCTCCGCTGAATGCCCCTCATATATGGTCATTCCGAGTGACTCAAGTCTGCGCGTAGTATCGCTGAGTTGTTTATCAGAACCGGATATTGTGAAGCCTCTAGACCAAAGAATCTCGGCTATACCGCTCATTCCTATTCCACCGATTCCAACAAAATGTATTTTTTTAATATTACTGAACACTGTTGCTCCTACTTACGCAATGGGATAACTATTTGATAATTTTAATATTCGTTCTGCAATCTCAGTTGCAGCATTAGGAAACGAGATTGCTGTTGCATTGTTTTTAATTTTCTGCCTTAACTCATCATTATTGAGTAACTCTTTTATAGCCACTACAAGAGATTCATGAGCATTACTATCTTCAACTAAAAGGGCTGCTTCTTTTTCTACAAGTGAAATTGCATTATGGTATTGGTGGTTTTCAGCAACGTTTGGTGAAGGAACCAAGACTGAAGCAATTCCCAAACTTGTTATTTCAGCTATTGTAGTTGCACCAGCACGCGAAACAATTACATCTGCAACTCCATAAACATCAGCCATTGAATCTATAAAAGGAATTATTTTAATGTTTTTAGATTCTTTAGATTTGTATCTCTCGTAATAATTACTACCTGTCTGCCACACAATCTGGATATCTTCAGCCACCAACTCGTCTAAGGCTTTGCAAATAGACTGATTAATTGTTTTTGCTCCCAAACTTCCTCCAAGAACCACAAGCGTTTTTTTATCAGCATCAATTCCGAGCTTCTTTGCAGCTTCCAATCGATTGGTTTTACCTAACTCCTTACGAATCGGATTTCCACTGACAAATATTTTGCTTTTGTTGTGCAAATAATCTTTAGCTTTTTCTAATGAAAGATGGATTTCATCAGCATACCGCTCCAATAAACGAGTTGTTATTCCCGGATAACTATTTTGTTCCAGCAGCACGACGCGTGCACCTAACAAGTGTGCAACAAATACCGCTGGCCCTGATGCATAACCACCGGTTCCTACGGCAACATGGGGACGAAATGTCAAATTCAACCACAAGCTTTGAAGCAATGACACAACAAGTTTTACGGGGAAAAGTAAATTTTTAATATTTTGACTGCGAGAAAATCCCGAAATCCATATAGGAAAAAAACGATACCCTAATTGAGGAATAACTTTTCCTTCAATTTTTGATTTACTGCCTACAAACACAATTTTACTCTCGGGTGCCTTTTCGAGTACACGTTCAGCAACAGCAACTGCGGGGAACAAATGGCCTCCCGTGCCGCCGCCTGCAAATAGTATTTTGGGTGCTTTGTTCATTGTAACCCCAGCCTATCAGGAGCTAATGAATGCTCATCTGACTCTGCAACAATTCCAATCTGTACTAATATGCCAATAGAAATGGCCACAAAAATCATGTTTGTTCCACCATGACTTACTAAGGGCAAAGGGATTCCGGTTGTTGGTAGAAAACCTGAAGCAACTGATGCATTAATGACTGCGTGAAGTACGATGGATAATGAAATAACCAAAGCAATTAACTGGTCGGCTCTGTTTGTAGCATTTTTTGCGATGAGAATTCCAAAGAATCCAATCATCATAAACACAATCAACACGCTAATGGCCCCAACAAATCCCAGTTCTTCACCTAAGATTGCAAAAACAAAATCACCATGTGCTTCGGGTAAAAAGAGATTCCGTTGGTTACTATGTCCAAAGCCCACACCAAACAATCCACCACTACCCAAACTATACAATGCCTGTTGCACTTGTATATTCATGCTCTCGCCACTATTAACACTGTTAAAGAAATTTAATATACGAACCCTGCTATGTGGCATAAGCAGCATTAGCCCGCCCATCATTATAAACCCTGATCCAAAAACCCCAACCAAGTGTTTTATTCTTGCACCTGCTATATACAACAAGCTTACTGAAACTAAGATTGTCATAATTGCATTACTCATATTGGGTTGCTTAGCAAATAGTAATACAACTACACCAACCCAAATTAGAGGGTAAGCGAGTCCTTCCTTAAACTCTTTTAATTTCTCACCTAAACCATCAATCATTACAGCAAGATGTAAGAACAAAAATGTTTTCACCAAATCAGCCGGTTGAAAGCTAAAGCCGGGCATGTAAAACCAACGACGAGCACCTTTTACTTCAGGCATAAAAAACGCCGTTACAAAAAGAATGAGTATTGATAGTATTAAGGCATGCTTGGTATATTTTTTTACAAAAGAAACGGGGATAAAAGCAAAAAGCATCAACAAACCAATTGCAAAAACGCCCTTTGAAATATGTGATTTGAATAAAGCAAACTGATTCCCTTGCTTGAAAACGCTGTAGGTACTGGAAGCACTCATTACAATTGCCGAACCAAGCACTATAAGTGCAATGGTGAGAAGTGCAATAATTACAGCATAAAAGCGAGTGGATTTCATTGCAAAATCTCCATTACCGCTTTTTTAAATTCTTGACCTCTGTGCTCATAGTTCTTAAACATATCAAAGCTTGCACAAGCCGGTGAGAGCAATACTATGTCGCCTTCACTTCCATCAATAATTCCCGATTTAACACATGCTTTGAGATCAGCCTTCTTTTCGACCGGAACTTTACCATCAAAGAAATTAATCACTTTATCAGCAGAAGCTCCAATAGCATATATCTTTTTTACATTTTGTAAAACAAGTTCTTCAATTTGAGCGTAATCATTACCCTTATCCTGGCCACCTAAGATAAGGAGCAATTTATTTGTGTAACTGCGCAATGCATAATACACCGAATCAACATTGGTAGCTTTGGAATCGTTTATAAACGATATACCTTTGATTACCGCTACCGGCTCAAGGCGGTGTTCAACTCCGGTAAAAGAACGTAAGGCTTTAGCTAAGGAGCCACCATCAATAGCCAGCCAATACGAGGCAATAATAACAGCCATAACATTGGCATAATTGTGTTCGCCTTTAAGGAGAAGTTCATTAGTATCAATACTGAATTTTAATGCTCCGGCTTCCTTATAAATAATTGTGGAGTTTTGTAAGTAGCAACCATCAGTAATTTCATTTTTAGTGGAGAAACTTCTTACTTTGGTTTTAGCTAAGTCTGGAACCGCATGAAGTGACTCATTATCAGCATTGATAATTAAAATATCACCACCATTTTGATTCATAAACACGCGGAATTTTGCGTCGCGGTAATCTTCAAATCGATAGTTATAACGATTCAAATGATCAGGTGTAATATTCAAAATCATTGAAATTTCGGGCTTAAAATCTCTAATTGTATCGAGCTGGAAGCTTGAGACTTCGAGAGCAACTACACCATCTTCAGGTACATCTAATACAATCTCGGAAAGAGGTAGACCGATATTACCTGCAATGAATGTAGATATGCCGGCTGTAGTTAACACATGACCCATAAGAGAAGTTGTTGTAGTTTTACCATTAGTGCCAGTTATTGCGATAATGCTTCCTTTACAAAAAGAGGCAGCAAGTTCTATCTCACCGATAACGGCGATTCCGCGTTCCTTTGCCACTTTAATTATTGGAGCATCTGAAGGAACACCGGGACTAACTACTATAAAATCTGATCCAAGCACTTTATCTGAGTGACCGCCTACTTCGTATGGGATATTCAACTCACGTAGCAGTGCTGTTGAAGAAGCTACTTTTTCTTCAGAAGAGAAATCGCTTACAAATGGATAGCCACCCAGTTTCTGTATAAGTTTAGCAGCGGAAACACCACTTCTTTCAGCACCGATAATCGCAATATGTTTCTGACGGATTTCCACTTCTTTACCTTATCTTAAACGATGTTAAGGAAATGATTGCAAGGATTATTCCGATAATGTAGAACCGCATCACAATTTTTGGCTCATGCCATCCAAGTTTTTGAAAATGATGATGTATTGGTGACATTAAAAAGACACGTTTACCTTCACCGGTTTTCATACGGGTATATTTGAAATAGCTTGTTTGGATAAGAACTGACACAGTCTCAAGTAAAAACACTCCTCCCAAAAAAGGGAGTAATAATTCTTTTTTAAGTAATACGGCTATTATTCCTAAAGCACCTCCCAATGCCAAAGATCCTGTATCACCCATAAACACCTGAGCAGGGTAAAAGTTGTACCACATAAAACCAAGGGCAGCGCCGATAATGGCAGCGGTAAACACTGTTAACTCACCTGAACCCGGAAGAAACATGATATTGAGATAATCGGCATAAATCGCATTTCCTGATACATAACCTATCAAGGTGAATGCAAGCATGGCTATTATGATAAGTCCCGTAGCCAACCCATCAAGACCATCAGTAAGGTTGACAGCATTAGAAGTTGCAGTTATAAAAAATATTGCAGCAGGTATAAAGAGATAAGAAAAATCAAAGTTCAAATTCTTAAAAAATGGTAATGTAGTTTGTGTAGTAGAGGCTGCGAACTCAGGGGACACGTACACAACAACTGCTGTTATCAACCCAACAACAACCTGTCCTACTATCTTGTATCGGCCACGCAATCCTTTTTTAACCTTTTTAACAACGCTCAAATAGTCATCTAAAATGCCTACACCCCCGAGTATCAACGTCCCTACCAATACGGTAAGTATGTAAACACTTTTAATATCTGCCCATAATAGAACAGAAAGTGTTATGCTTACTAACAAAATCAATCCGCCCATGGTAGGCGTGCCTTTTTTCGACATATGTTCAGCGGGAGCTTCTGTTTTGCCGGGGTCACCGATATGTAACGTTTTTAATTTTTGAATAATCCGAGGTGCTATAATAAAGGTAAATATCAGTGAGGTGATAGCAGCCAAAGCCATGCGTACCGTTAAAAAGCGAAACATATCGAACCCCGGAGGGGCAAATACCTGGTTTATGTATTCAAATAAATAATAGAGCATTTACTTTCCTATTGGCCTCAATACTTCTATAAACTCTTCCATCTTCATCCCGCGCGATCCCTTAAAAAGAATTGCAGCATCGAGAAGAAGGTATTCACTTAAGTGTTTTTTAAGTTGATTTCTTTTTTCGAAATACATAACTGATATTTTGCTTGTGGATAATTCCTCTGCTAAATATTTCATATTAGAACCAATGAGTAATAGCTCTTTGATACCTGAGGATTTTACCTCTTTTGCAAGTTCTCTGTGGTGCTTTTCAGCTTCTTCACCCAATTCAAACATATCGCCCAAAACTGCAAGTTTAACTTTTTTATCGGATATACGCTTAAGAAGTGTTAAAGCTGATTTCATTGATTCGGGATTAGCATTATATGTATCGTCGATTATAGTGATGCCGGAATATGTACTCACATTTAATCTTTGTTTAGGTGCTTGTAATGCTTTTAATCCATCAAGAATCTGTTTTTTATTTAACTTAAGAGGGGCTATCGCTGCTAAAGCACACACTACATTTTTCGCATTAATTTCACCATAGAGATTAAGCTCAGATTTATACTCGGTAGCACTACCGGTTACACTCAATACTGTTTTCCCTGAAGCAGTAAACTCAAGGATTTTAGCTTTTATCGAAGCTTCTGTATTGAATGAGTAAGTGATAACCTTAGTATATTTATTGGCGATTTTCTTCAAATGGGCGTCATCTTTATTGATGATTATTGTGCCACCCCTTTTTTCAGTTGCATCCAAGAGAGCTTTTTTCTCTTGCAAAACACCGTTTTTATCTTTTAAGTATTCGAGGTGTGAATTACCAATATTGGTAATTACAGCTATATCGGGCTGTGCAATCGCTGAGCTATATTCAATTTCGCCAAAGTGATTAGTACCAACTTCAACAACGGCTACTTCTGTTGATGGAGTAATATCCAATAATGTTAACGGTACACCAATATGATTATTATTATTTGCAGTAGTAGCTATCGTTTTATATTTCTGAGAGCAAATTGTTTTGATTATTTCTTTAGTGCCCGTTTTTCCATTACTACCGGTAACAGCTATTACAATAGCTTTACTCTTTGAGCGATGAATGGCTGCAATTTCTCCGAGTGCTTTAATTGTATCAGAAACCGTGATAATAGGAATATCAATCGCATCGAACTTTTTAAGCTTTTTCTTATCAATGAGTACAGCGGAGGCACCTTTACTAACCACTTCTTCTACAAAAGAATGTCCATCAAAATTGCTTCCTTTAACAGCTATAAACAATGAACCCTTTTTTACTTTTCGGGAATCAATTGTTATAGAACTTATACCCTTGAAACTATCCGGGTTGAAAATTTCAGCGGTTGGAAGATTAAAAAATTCTTCGAGTGTGATTAAGCTTTTCATTGAACCATAACTTTCAAATATTTTTCAGCCATTTCTTTGTCTGAGAAATGGTGAGTTACACCTTGAATTATTTGGTAATTTTCGTGCCCTTTACCTGCTATTAAAATCACTGAATCCTCCGGCGACTCTTCAATTGCTTGGGCAATTGCTTTTTCTCTATCCAATTGGACGGCAAAATTTTCTTTAGTGATACCTTTGAGAATATCATCAACTATCTTTTGGGGATCTTCGTTGCGGGGATTATCGTTAGTAACGATTGCAAAGTTGCTGAGCTCTGTTGCAATTGAACCCATAATTGGCCTTTTTGTTGTATCACGATTTCCACCACAACCAAAAACTGTGTAGAGCTTAGTGGTTGGTGAAATAATATGGCGTAAATTTCTGATCGCTTTTTCGAGACTATCTGCTGTGTGAGAATAATCAACAATCACTTTTTTACTTCCCTCACCAATTACTTCAAATCTGCCCGGAACCGCAGGTGTGTTTGCTATTGAGTTCATAGCAATTTCAGGGTCAACACCTAACAAAGTAGTAATCGAAAATGCTGCAGCTGCATTGTATGCATTGAATTCACCAATAAGCGATGTTCTTAAAGAATACTCTTTTCCTTTGTGGTGAAGTAAAAACGAAGTGCCTTGCAGTGAAACTTTAATATCGCTCATTTGGAAAGGGGCCCCACCCGTTATTCCATAGCTGTATGATTCTGCTTTACAATCTTTAAGCATCGTACTCGAGAAGGCATCATCGGCATTTACCAAGGCAAAGCTTCCTGATTCGAGATTGTCGAAAAGTATTTTCTTTGCTGAAGCATACTCTTCGGTGGTATTATGAAAATCCAGATGATCTGAGGTAAGATTGGTAAATACAGCTCCATTTAACGAAAGTTTGTGTAAGCGATTTAAATAGAGGGCATGTGAGGAAGCTTCCAACACTACTGCGCTGCAACCCTCATTTACCATACGAGCAAGGAGGGCATATAAATGATTGGATTCTGGCGTTGTATGAGTTGCTTCCACTACAGTATCACCAATAAGATTTGTAATCGTGCCAATCAACCCGGTTTTGTGTCCGGCTGCTTCTAAAATACTTTTGATGAAATAGGTTGTTGTTGTTTTACCGTTAGTACCCGTTACAGCAATAACTAACAGTTTTGAAGATGGCTCTTTGTAATAAGCGTTAGAAAGTTCAGCTAATGCTTTTCGCGAATTTTTGACAACTATTTTAACAACATTTTGCCGTATAGACATTTGATTAGGGAAATTGGTTTCATCTTCTAATACAATAGCATCAGCACCTGCTGAAATAGCTTGTTGGATATACTTGTGGCCATCAGTCTGATATCCTTTTACGGCAACAAAAATTGTCCCTTGCTTTACATCGCGAGAATTAGAAGTTATTGTTCCAATTTCTCTGCGAAGAGTTTCGCCAACAACCGAAACTACGCGAACACTATTTAATAACTTTGTTAATTCCATTAATACAGCACCGTTCCAATAATTTTTGATTCCTCTGCCTTGAGTACTACGGTCGAAGCTTTATCTATCCTCTCACCCGGCTCAACAGATTGTGAAATCACTCTGCCCGAACCAACAATCTTATACTGAACACCAACTTTAGCTAAGTATGCGGCTGAAGAACGCACCGATCTGCCAATCAAATTAGGCATCACATTTCTCTGTGTTGAGTTTAAAGGAGTATTATATGTTAAGTGAACAGAATTTTGCGACTGCTCTGAGTTAGAAGCAAGGTGTATGGGAAGTTTCTCTTCTTTTTCCAATGCCTCGCGTTTTTTATCTCTTAACTCAGGTATAAAATCCACCATTCTGTCGAATACTCTTCTGAATATTGGCGCTGCCACTTCTCCCCCGTAAATTACACCGCGGGGCGAGCTCACTACAATCAGGCAAACATATTTAGGTTTATCAGCGGGGAAAAAACCTGCAAACGAAGCATTATATTCAGACATTGAATACGAGCCATTAACAATCTTACGTGCTGTTCCTGTTTTTCCACCAACAACTATATTATTAATTCTTGCTTTTTTTCCTGTTCCTTCATTTACAGCTGCTATTAACAAATCACGCATTATTGCTGAGGAGCTTTCTTTGAGCACTTTACGAATTGCTTTTGGAGAAAACTCACTGATAACGTTGCCGTTTTCATCTTCTATTCTTTTAATAATATGAGGTTCATAGAGAGTGCCTCCGTTAACAATGGCACTGTATGCAGCCGCTATTTGCAATGGAGTTACCGAAACACCATAGCCGTATGAAAAAGTATATTTTGAAGATTCCGACCAGATATTAGGTTTGGATAAATATCCGCCAACTTCACCTGGCAATTCAATATTTGTTGTGTTACCAAACCCGAATCCACGTAGTCTGGTAAAAAACTCATCATCATCAATTCTTTCTGAAATCTTTGCCATACCAATGTTGGAGGAATGGGTAAACACTTCACGAACCGAAAGCCAACCTGATTTATGTGAATCGGTAATAAACTTATATTTTCCGTTGTCGGTGTAAATCATTTCTTCAACGTTGGTTAACCCTTGATCAAGAAACACTGAAAGTGCAACGGTCTTAAAGGTTGAACCAGGCTCATAAACGTCGGTTACAACACGGTTACGTCTTGCGATTTCATCAAATTTAGAGTAGTTGTTTGGGTCAAAATCAGGCATTGAAGAAAGGGCTAAAATCTCACCGGTGTTCGGATCGAGTACAATTCCTACGCCATATTCTGCTTTTAATGAATCAACACCTTTTTTTAATTCTTCTTGAAGTATCGATTGAAGGTTTTTATCAATGGTAAGAACAATATTCTGTCCATTTTCAACGGGATTTGTTGTTTCATCAATTACATATAGTCTTCTGCCAATTGCATCGCGGGCGATCAATCTCTGCCCATCAGTACCTTTTAGAACTGAGTTAAACTTGCTTTCTATTCCCGATTCACCGCTCTCGGATTTATTTACATAACCCAAAATATGGGCGGCAGTTGCTTGATATGGGTAAACACGCGTTGGATCTTCTTCGTAGAATAATCCTTCAATACTAAGCTCCTTAAGTTTTAAAGCAGTTTTTGCATCAACTTTTTTCTCAACAGGAACTATTTTTTTACCTTTTTTTAATATGCCGTAATAATGACTAAATGGTTTACCAACTATTTCACTAAACTTTGCCGCTATCAGCGAGTCTTTTTTGTTTTTGCGAGTAATTCTCACATCTGCATAGAAGGAGTAATCATCGCTATTGTAAACCATGAGTGTTTTATTTCTGTCGTAAATAAGACCTCTGTTGGCTTTCACTCTTTCTTTGGCGGTTTGTTGTAACCCCGCCATAAAACTGAGCTCTTCACTTTTTAAAACTTGGATTTGAAACAGATACCCTGTTAATGCAAGGAAGAATAAACTAATTCCGACCAAAAAAGTAATAAGCCGAGGAAGACTCACTTTATTTCCTCCGAACTTTTTACTAACTCTTCTACTTCTTTAATTCTCGCAACATCAACTTTTAAAGTGGGGGTTGTGGCCGGATTATATTCCAAACCTAACTCTCCAACAGCGATGCTCCTTATTCTTTCTTCAGAAACTAAATACTGTTGTGTAGCAACTAATTCCTGCGCAAAGTTCTTTTCTATAGCAAGTTGCTCTTTCATCTCTTCTTTGCTTCTAATTCCGGAATCAATGCTAAGTTTAATGGCTGTGGAGGAAAGCAGAACAACTGCTACGAAAAAAATAATACCTAACGCTTTGAATAATAAAGGACGAAGACTCGCAGAAGAAGCAACAGACCTATGTGGTCGTACACCAGCATGGGGGTAGGGCATCGCACGTACTGTTGTATGTGATGCAACTTTGGTGGTATGCCTTACGGCAGTTGCCACACTTGAGTTTGAATGAATCTTCCTTCTCATATCCTTTCGGCTACTCGCATTTTTGCACTTCTTGAGCGATAATTGTTTTCTACTTCAGTTTCTGTTGGTAAAAGCGGTTTGCGTGTTATCGCCTTTAGTCGTTTTTCTTTATTACAAACACATACCGGAATACTCGGAGGGCATATGCACGAAAGTTCTTCGTACTTTATATGCTCTTTCACAATTCTATCTTCAATGGAATGATAAGAAATGACCACTAACCTGCCTCCCGGTTTAAGAAGTGCTGTGGTTTTTCTTAAAAACTCTTTTAACATTCCCATTTCATCGTTAACGTAGATTCTTAGTGCTTGAAATACACGCGAAAGTGATTTACGTAAAAATCTTTCAGGGGTAACACTACTTACTACTTCTACTAAATCCTTGGTTGAGGTAACCGGTTTTATTATCCTGCGTTCAACTACCTTACGGGCAATAATACGTGAGTTTTTTTCTTCGCCAAAATGATAAAGTAGGTCTGCAATTTCATGCTCACCAAGTGAGTTGAGAACATCAGAGCCGGTTTGAGGTAGTGATTTATCTAATCTTAAGTCGAGTGTAGTTTCTGCTCTGTAGCTGAAACCCTGTGAAGGTTCGTCAAGTTGGTGCGAAGAGACACCAAGATCTGCAAAAATTCCATCGTATTTTTCAACGGATTGGATTTTTGTTACAATGTCTATTCGCGAAAAATTCATTTTGAACAACTTCACTCTCCTATTATTTTGAAAGTGTTCACTACAATACTTAAAAGCAACATCATCAACCTCAGTAGCAACATAAAGTGCATCATTATCTAAAACATGTAAAAATTCATCGGCATGACCGGCAAAACCCAATGTTCCGTCAAAATAAACACCTGATTTATCGGTAATAAGGTACGTTAATGCTTCATCGAGCATTACCGGTTTATGAATCGAATCCATGTCTCTTTAAATTCTTATCTACGTCGTTTGGGGGAATTTGTTTCCCTTCATCACCTCTTGAGCGATTTGATTGAAGGGTTTATTTGAAAGCAAATTTTCCAGATGCGATTTAAGAATCTCCGGATTCCATAATTCGATTTTTCTAAGACTGCCTAAGATTATTACTTCGTTTTTAATTTCAGCAAACTCTAATAACTGCCTTGGTACAAGTATCCTGTACTGCGAGTCCATTTCATCTTCGTGTGCATTTGAAAGCATCAGTCGGACAAAGTTTGCATTTGAAATATCGAAAGTATCCAGTTTATAGAGGTCGTTTTCTATGACCATCCAATTATCCTTTGGATACATATCAATACACTTTTCATTTCCTTGGGTCATAACAAAGGTATTATCAGCATTCGGTGTGATATATTTACGCAATTTGGCAGGAATACTTATCCTTCCTTTTGCGTCTATCGAATGTAAAAATTTACCTTTGAACATGTTTTTGTTATCTTTTAGAAATTGTTTAGGGAGATTTAACCACTTTCTTCCACTTTCAACCACAAATTAGCCATTTTACTCCCCAAAGTCAAGAATTTTTGACTAATTTTATTGTTAAATTTTTGTGTTATGGAATTTATTGAAGCTTTTAGTGTTTATAAGTTCACTAATACGCGGTTTTTAGAGGGCTTGGCAAAAAAAATGCCCCATTTATGGGGCATTTTGAATGATAAATTTTGTGGAGGAAAGTGGAGGGTATTAGTAGAAAATTAAGCTTTCCTAACCAATCGAGCCATATAAAAACCATCACCGGATGTGGTTGAAGGTAGAAGTTTTAATTCTTCTTCCAGTTCATAGGTGTCACTATTTTGCACCAAAAATTCTTCAATTCGTTTTTCGTTTTCTGAAGGCAAAATTGAACAGGTAGCATACACTAATTTACCGCCTACTTTAACCATTTTGCTGTAGCTCTCAAGTATCTTTTTTTGTGTTTCTTCGAGTGCTTTGATTTTATCTGGGGTTAATTTCCATTTTGCGTCGGGATTTCTTCGCAAAACCCCTATTCCTGAACAAGGGACGTCAAGTAGTAACCTATCGCAACCTTCTTCAAGCCGTTTTACAATTTTGTTAGAGTCTATTAATCGGGTTTCAATTGTTGAAATCCCGTTTCTTTTTGCTCTACGTTGCAACTCATCGAGCTTCCATTTATCAGTGTCAAGAGCAATTACTCTTCCTTTATTGTTCATTACCGAGGCAATATGAAGAGTCTTCCCCCCGGCTCCGGCACATGCGTCAATTACTCGCATACCGGGTTGAATATCTAAAAACGGAACAACACGTTGCGAATTAATATCTTGGACTTCAAAAAGTCCTTTTTTAAATGAATCGGTTCTAAAAACATTTGCTCGTTTTTTTAATCGTACACATCCGGGTACATCTGTACAAATTTCCGATTCTATTCCATCGCTTAATAATTCTTTTACCAGAATCTCAGGAGATACTCTTAATGAATTTATTCTCAAATAAACTTCTGCTTCATTATTTAATGCACTGATTATTCCCGACCATTGTTCTCCCAATTCCCTTTCTCCCAGTGAATCGAGCCACTCAGGGATGGATTCCTGAATTGATCGAGATTTCCCGAGAATCACTTTATCAGAGTAACTTTTTATTTTATTTCGAAAAGGTGCATTTTCTTCCCAATCGGGTAGATCATATCCCACGGAAATAAGGTAAACCCAAACCAACGCCGGTATAAAATTTGGCGAATCTGAATCCATCAAAACAAACTCTTGATAACGTCTAAAATACCTCACAATAGTATAAGTGGATTCTGCGATAAATTTTCTGTCTTTTGAACCCCATTTAGGGTTACTCTTTAATATCTTTTCAATAGCCAGATCTGCTAATTTTCCATCATTCATGATGGAATTGACTGTTGTGATAACAGCCACAACAAGATTTTTGTGGGGAATCATATTTCTCATATCTTTGTTACACTTGACAAAGGTAATCCTTTTTTATAGATTTACAAAAAGGAAAGTGGTAATTTATGGAACAATCAAGTATTAGTCAGTTGCAATCGAATCTGATGCAAGTATTATCCGGTAGTTCGGATAATAAAGTGCGTGCAGAGATTGCTACAAAGGTTACTAAGGACGCTCAAAATAGCCAAGAGCAGATGATTCAGACTCTGATAGTCAACGCTCCGCAGCCAACTACTCCTAAAAGTATGAACTCAACGTTCGAGTACAAAGTATAGCTGTGATTTTTAACGTTTTATATATTTTCAGAAAGAGCAGAGCCACCTCTGCTCTTTTTATTTTTTTACTGCTGATGAGTTTCCAATTTGTTGGATGCTCCTCCTCAACTCAATTATCTTCAACGGATTTTGATACTAAAACACCCTATCAATACGTTACTCGAGAACAATGGGGTGCAAAAGAAGTTCAACCGGGTGGAAAAAACCATTCAATAACTCATGTTACTTTGCATCATGGGGGTGAGTTTTTTGCCGAAGATAAAGACGTTCTGAACTATTTACCCTCCTTCCAGAAATGGTGTATGCAGGATAAGCATTGGATTGATATACCCTATCATTTTATTATTGATGCTAAAGGAATAGTTTACGAAGCAAGACCCATTGAGTTTGCTGGAGACACCAATACATCATACGACCCCGCAGGACACGCCCTTATTTGCGTGTTAGGAAATTTTGAAGAACAACCTGTAAATAGATTTCAGCTGCAATCAACTATCGTACTTATGGCTAATTTGTGCAATCAATACGGAGTGAAAACAGACTCGATAAAATCCCACAAGGACTATACAGAGACTCTCTGCCCGGGTAAAAACTTGTATAATTATCTCCAATCAGGTTTAATACTCTCGGAAGTTAACAAGTTAATCAAATAACTTTCTCATTTTGATACATACTGTTGCAAAATATTTTGCCAACTGTCTCAAGTTTATCTTTTTATGTGACCGCCGTCATAAATCCGGTTTCGAAAACAAATAAAATTGAACTAAGTTTGTTTGGCATTGATTTTGAATATAAACAGTAAGAATTAGGTCAAAAGATGGAATTAGTCCCCTTAGTTATTACGACATTTATTGTGTTTTCCATAGCAACTGTGGTTTTCATTTTAGGTTCGTTTTTGATTTATAAGTTCAAAAACGGCTCTACAAGGAAAAACCCCGGCATGGAGAACAAACCCCAAACAACAGTTAAACCTGTTGCGCATCGTGCTACTACGGTGAAGCATCATAATGTACCTACATTAGAGAATAACACTACGGTTAAAACTCAGGTCAGTGCTAAACCTAAAGTTGCACAAGCTCCCGTAAATAAGGTAAGTCAAATGCCCAGAACTGAAATCCCCCATGCAAGGGAAAGAAATTTTAAGGAACAACAAACTCGTCGCACTGGTTATCAAGTAGTAGTACAACCTAAACCGCGAAAAGAGATTTTTAAAGTTGTAAATCAACAAGCTCTTCCACAAGCAAGAGTAAGTGCAAAAATTGCACGCCCGTTTTATCATCCTAACACCACTGTGTTTTCACCTCAGGTTGAGTCCGATTCGCGCTCACAGTCAACCATGCGTGGTTATGCAGCAAGTGCTTCAGCACCTAATATCAGATTGAATTTTAAATAATGATTGAGTTTTTAGAAAAGTACATAGTTTTAATCGGTATAACTATTTTTATGCTTGCCCTTGTTTTTGGCCTTATGTGGATAAACATTAGAAGGTTTCGTTCCTCTGAGCCCAAACAACAGAAAATGCGTGGTGACGCCACTGAAAGTAATTCCGGCTTAATGGAAGAAGATAATTTTGCCGAGACTGAAGAAGATGATGTTGCTGAATTATTAGAACCTCGCGAAAAGGGAACTATAAGAAGGTTCATAAAAACCGGTGAGGGCTTTGTTTCGCCCCGCCCTATCACCAAAATAATTGTTAACGAAAAAAGAGAAGAAGAACAGTCGCAAAAGAGGAAGCCTTTTTATGCTCCTAATACCACCGATAATTCTTCTGAAGAATAACTCATAATCCCCCCACTTCAATTATGACCCCCGAACCAAAGTTATTTGTGCTTGTAGTACTCGGCATTGTCGAGTTTTTTGTTGGAATGGGAGTTATCTTATTCCGCAAACGACTTGTAACCTTATTTAAAATGAACTACACAAACGACGAGGAATTTCTCATTAGATCACGAGTAGTAATGCTGATTGGTCTTGCAATTATCGTTTTGAGTTTCTATACTGTGGGACGATATTATTTTATGTTTTTTCAATCATCACCGGATGTACAATGAAAGTTGAAACACTTAACGTAAATGGAATGTCTTGCGGGCATTGTGTTATCGC
The DNA here is from genome assembly GCA_937996765.1 of uncultured Ignavibacteria bacterium. Taxonomy (GTDB): domain Bacteria; phylum Bacteroidota; class Ignavibacteria; order Ignavibacteriales; family Ignavibacteriaceae; genus CALKUG01. Next base: position 3,351 of record CALKUG010000040.1, on the reverse strand, counting down.
ACTACAAAACGAATTGGAAGATAAAGGAATTACAGTAAAGGAAATTTCAGTTGGCAGAGCGGTGATTGAATACGATGAAAAGACGATAAACCCTGAAGTTGTTGGTGAAGCAGTTAAAGAAGCCGGATATTTATTGACCGAACGGAATGATGCCTAAAACAGCATCAACTGTTTCTTACAAAACTCTTGACATAGAGGGGATGACTTGTGCTTCATGTGTTTCACGTGTTGAGAAAGTAATAAAAAAACTTGATGGTGTAGATCAAGTGAGCGTTAATTTAGCTTCCGAATCTGCAAGAATTACTTTTACTAATAATACTACCCTTTCTGAAGAAGTAATCAATGAGCAACTAAAACGTTTTGGTTACGCAATAAAAGCCCCCCAACCTAAAACAAAGAATAACAAAAACTCAGCTTCCGCTAATGACGATTACAATCCTTATAAAAAAGATTTTTATCTCGCGGCATCTCTTGCCTTACCCATTCTTATTCTCAATATGGGAATCATGTTTCCTTGGTTTAATAATGGACTTGGGATATCAACTGCTCAAATAAATCAATTATTACTCATCCCTACTTTTCTTGTGCTCGCCTTACCCGGCAAACGTTTTTTTAATTCATTTGTTAAGAACACAATACAGTTTACTGCCGATATGAATTCACTTGTTGCCATAGGCACCGGTGGAGCATTCTTGTTTAGTGCTATTATTACATTGTTCCCGTCACTCCTTGGCCCAATGCATAACGGGCATACCTACTACGATACCTCGGCTGTTATTATTGCACTGATTCTTATGGGAAAGTTTCTTGAAAAAAGAGCTAAGAATAGAGCTGGGAATTCTATTAAAGAGCTACTGGCGTTGCGCCCTGAAAAGGTAACTGTTATTATTTCAGGTAAAGAAGTAGTTATTGATTTTGATGACCTTAGGTTGGGTGATATTGTCATACTCCGAAACGGAGATAAAGTACCTGCCGACGGAGAAATAGTATCGGGGAATGTACTTGTTGATGAAAGTTCATTAACAGGAGAGAGTGATACGATAAATAAAATTGCTAATAACATTTTATTTTCAGGGGCCGTAATTGTTAACGGTGCAGCAGAAGTTAAAATAACTGCTCTTGGTGAAGAATCTTTTCTCGGTCGTATGATAAAAATGGTGGAAATTGCTCAATCAGGCAAACCCCCGGTCCAAGAGTTAACAGATAAAATATCAAGCATTTTTGTGCCGGTTGTAATTGCTGTAGCTTTTTTAACTTTTGTGTTTTGGTATTTTTTTGGTGGCGAGAATGCGTTGAGTGTAGCATTGATAAATAGTGTTGCGGTGCTAATAATTGCATGTCCTTGCGCGTTGGGATTGGCTACACCTGCTGCAATTATAACTGCAGTGGGTACAGCAGCAAAACAGGGCATGTTTGTTAAAAATGCTAAAGGACTCGAAGAAGCTTCAAAAATTACATCAGTTGTCTTTGATAAAACAGGAACTCTAACACAGCGTAAAAAATCCGTATCATACTTTATTGAATATTCACCGAACTTTACTTTTCATCGCACTGAAATATTGAGTATCGAAATGCTCAGCGAACACCCTGTAGCTCAGGCTTTTGTGGAGTATTTTGCTAATGAATCAGTAGTAAGGATTGCTACGAAACAATTTACTTCATACGCAGGTATGGGGGTTGTAGGAGAAGTTAATGGTAAGAGTATCGCAATTGGAAACGACGAACTATTACGTTCTCATTTCCCTAACGTTACCCGACCAACTACGGTTGATGATTCATCACTCGCTGATAACTTTGTAATTGTTGACAACGTAATTGTTGCCGGATTTTCTACTGCCGAAGTAATTCTTGAGGGTGCAAAAGAAGCAATAAAACAACTCAATTCACTTGGTATCGAAACTATAATGCTAACCGGAGATAATGATCTTCATGCAAGAACAGTTGCTGAGAACTTGAATATCAAGAGTTTTGTGGCTAAATGCAGTCCTACTGACAAGCTCGAAAAAATTAAGGAATTACAAAATAATGGTGCTATTGTAGCAATGGTAGGTGATGGTGTAAATGATGCACCTGCATTGGCACAGGCAAACTTAAGTATTGCAATGGGTTCAGGTACAGCCGTAGCTATTGAAACAGCCGATGTAACACTTATAGGTGAAAAGAAATCATTAATCTCGGTAACTGAGTTTGTTTTGCTTGCACAAAAGACAAACAGGATAATTAAACAGAACCTATTTTGGGCTTTTGTTTACAATGCTTTTGGAATTCCTTTAGCAGCGTTGGGACTATTGAATCCTATGATAGCTGCTTTCGCAATGTCATTGAGTTCAGTGTCGGTGCTTTCCAATAGCCTGCGACTAAAGAAATATCGCTAATCTATTAAGTTCAGAATTCTATCTGGCCTAATAGAAGAGAGTAATTTAATTGGCTCTGAAAACGGAATATCTCTATCCCAAGAAAATAGAACCATAAATGCCTGACCGGTTATCATATCGCGAGGTACAAATCCCCAAAATCTGCTATCTTCACTATTATCCCTGCTATCGCCCATCATAAAATAATAGTCTTTTTTGAAAGTGTAACTTTCTACAGGTTTTCCTTCGATTAACACTTTACCGTTCTGAATTGAAACAACACGTTTTCCGTGTTCTCGATCAATAACCGTCCGGAACCCAATAGCATTTTGCAGAGTCATTTGAATAGATGAGCCCTTTTTAGGAATAACAAGTGGGCCGTACTGATCTTTATTCCACGGCTTTCCTTCTGGAAACACACCGGGCATTATATAACCTTCTGGAATTACTTGGTAATCTAAATACAAAACATGCGGTGGAATTGGGGCTTCTTTTCTGTTGATATAAACAACTTTATCAATTATTCGTATAGTATCCCCGGGCATACCTATTAATCGCTTTACGTAACTTACGTTTAATTCTTTTTGAACTAAATCATCTCTATCGCCGGGATACTCAAAAACCACAATGTCGCCGGCTTTAGGCTCGCGAACCGATGGCAATGAAAAGTAGGGCAATTCAATTTGTGTAAAAGGAATATATTTAGGAGAACTTGGCCCGTAAATAAACTTATTCACTAAAACAAAATCACCTACCAGAATAGTGCTTTCCATTGAACCCGTTGGTATTCGAGTATTTTGTATTACAAAAGTTATAATCACTAAAGCAGCTAAAGCCGATTGCAACATCGACTTTATAAATTCTTTTGTTTTTTGACCAGAGGTTTTATTTTCCTCTACCTTTAATTCTTCGTGTGTTTTAATTCCGACGAACTTCTTTACTGCAGCTTTAAAATCCAATGTTTGAATGTTTACTCTTCTGTGGCTGCTGGTAATTC